>NZ_BKZR01000016.1:0-69271 GCF_008974225.1 Weizmannia acidilactici
AAAGGCGCCGAAAGAAATGTAAGAGTCCATGCGCTTTTGAATGATATAAGTTACCGAATTTTTAAAAATGGAAAAACAATGCAACTTGGTTTACAATAATAATGTGAAATTAAAGGAGGTACCATTATGCCACAAACTTACCAACAGTATTTACAGGAGCACCGTGAACAGCATCTTAAGGAACTGTTTGACATTCTTAAAATCCCGAGCATCAGTTCCTTATCTGAATATAAAGAAGATGTCAGGAATGCGGCAGAATGGTTAAAAGCGGAACTGGAGAAAACCGGAATGGAACATGCGGAGGTCATGAAAACGAAAGGGCATCCCGTTGTTTATGCTGACTGGCTGCACGCGGATGGGAAACCAACTGTCCTTATTTACGGGCATTACGATGTCCAGCCGGTTGATCCGCTGAACTTATGGGAAAGCGATCCCTTTCAGCCGGAAATTCGCGATGATAAAATTTATGCCCGCGGTGTGAGCGATGATAAAGGGCAGATTTTTATGCATGTCAAAGCAATCGATGCGTTCCTGCAAACGGATGGCAAGCTGCCTGTCAATATAAAAGTGCTTTTCGAAGGAGAGGAAGAAATCGGCAGCCCGCACCTGCCGGCCTTTGTGGAAGAACATAAGGATCTTTTGGCGGCGGATTTGATCGTCATATCCGATACTGGCATGCCGGAAAAAGATAAGCCAACGATCTGTTACGGGCTGCGCGGGTTATGCGGCCTTCAAATCAATGTGAAAGGAGCGACAAGCGATCTGCATTCGGGTGAGTACGGCGGCGGTGTCCAAAACGCAGCAACGGCACTTGTCGAATTATTGGCGTCTTTCCATGATAGAGACGGCAAAGTTTTAGTGGAAGGATTTTACGATAAAGTGGAGGAACTGACAGCTGAAGAAAAAGAAGCCTTCGCCAAATTGCAGGTGGATGAGGAAAAACTGCGTAAACAACTTGGCGTACCGGAGCTTTTCGGGGAAAAAGGATATTCGTATACGGAAAGGACATCCGTCCGCCCGACGCTTGAAATCAACGGCATGCAGAGCGGCTTTACCGGGGAAGGGCTGAAAACCGTGCTGCCGTCCGAAGCGTTTGCCAAAATGACATGCCGGCTCGTGCCGAAGCAGGATCCGTATGAAATTCTGGAACTATTGAAAAAACATATCCATGCCCATACCCCAAAAGGTGTAACCGTTACGGTAACCGAGTTTGATAAAGGCTATCCGTATGTTACACCATTGGACCACCCGGCCATCCAGGCTGCCGGCAGGGCGTATGAAAAAGTGTACCAAGTGCCGGTGACGTATACCCGTGGCGGCGGTTCGATTCCGATCGTGGCGGCCTTTGATAACATTTTAAAACTGCCGGTAGTGCTGATGGGGTTTGCGCTTCCGACCGAAAATGCCCATGCGCCGAACGAACATTTCCATCTAGAAAACTTTGGCAAAGGTTTGGAAACAATTTGTGCCTATTGGAATGAGCTGCAAACGTTAATCTTTTCATAAAATATTGATGGGGAGAGCCCCCCTCATAGGGACTTTTCGATTTTTCTGTATTCCAAAACTGCTGGGACAGGAGTGTGGGAGGAATGCGCCCGGTCATATTGGGAGTATGTGCCGCCTTCTTTTTTGCGATGACATTTATTTTAAACCGTTCGATGGAGCTGTCAGGGGGCAGCTGGATTTGGAGCGCTTCTTTAAGGTATATTTTTATGGTGCCTTTTCTTTTGACGATTGTATTCGCGAGGAAGAAATTTAGCGGGCTTTGGAAGGAAATGCGAAAGCGGCCTTTTCAGTGGCTGTTGTGGAGCTTTTCAGGCTTTGTGCTTTTTTATGCGCCGTTATGTTATGCGGCAGCATTTGCGCCGGGCTGGCTTGTTGCGGGCACCTGGCAGATTACGATTATCCGGGTCGCTGCTGGCGCCTTTCTTTTTTAAAACCGTCCAAACAAAAAAAGGGCAGGTAAAAATGCGGAAAAAAATTCCGTTCCTGGGGCTGCGCTGGTCGCTTTTGATTTTATTAGGAGTTTTTCTTATGCAGCTGGAACAGGCCGGCCGCATTTCATTGCATCAAATTGCTTTGGGCGTATTGCCGGTGCTCGTGGCAACTTTTGCATATCCATTGGGGAACCGCAAAATGATGGAAATTTGCGAAGGGCGTCTTGATACATTCCAGCGCGTGCTCGGCATGACGCTTGCAAGTCTGCCTTTTTGGTTCATCCTTTCCCTTTACTGTCTGTATACATCCGGGCCGCCTGCTGAAACGCAAATCATCCAGTCGGACATCGTCGCAATTTTTTCCGGGGTGATCGCAACGGTACTGTTTTTTAAAGCAACCGATCTTGTCCGTGGTGATATGGCAAAATTATTACTCGTAGAGGCGACCCAGTCTTTAGAAGTACTGTTTGCGCTTTTTGGGGAAATGGTTTTTTTATCAATTCCAATACCCCGTTAATTTCCTGGATTGGAATCATGACCGTTATTGCCGGAATGGTGCTGCATAGCCTCACTTCCCGTAGAGTTGAAACGCCTGCTGCTTACGATGTGAAAGAAACCGAGACAAGTGTATAATTTGATCGGGAAAATTTGAGACAAAATGAGACACTTTGAGACTGTTGTCCCAATTTGTCTCATTTTTTGTTTCTGTAATTTTTGAAAAAACCGCCGCAGCAAGGCTTTTTCATTTGGCATACTTTTTGCGTATATATTAGGCGAAAGAATTATGACAAGGAGGATGGGTTGGATGGAAACATTAAAAGCAAGTGAACTGCAGTTAAGCAGGGAAAAGGCGCATTGGATGATCCAAAAAATGTTTGAAATCCGCAAATTTGAAGACAAAGTGCATGAAGTGTTTGCGACCGGAATTTTGCCGGGATTTGTCCACTTGTATGCCGGTGAAGAAGCGGTGGCCGTCGGAGTTTGCGCCCATCTGAACAATGAAGACACGATAACGAGCACGCACCGCGGCCATGGTCACTGTATTGCCAAAGGCTGCGATTTAAAAGGGATGATGGCGGAGATTTACGGAAAAGCAACTGGCCTGTGCAAAGGAAAAGGAGGATCGATGCATATTGCCGACCTGGATAAAGGGATGCTCGGGGCAAACGGGATTGTCGGTGGTGGATTTCCGCTTGCATGCGGAGCAGCGCTGACAGCGAAGTATAAAAAGACCCGAAATGTAAGCGTTTGCTTCTTTGGCGACGGCGCGAACAACCACGGCACTTTCCACGAAGGCATCAATTTGGCGGCAGCTTGGAAGCTTCCGGTTGTGTTTGTTGCAGAAAATAACGGCTACGCAGAAGCTACGCCTTTCTCCTATGCATCCAGTTGCAAAACGATCGCAGACAGGGCCATTTCCTATAATATTCCTGGTGTGCGCGTCGATGGGAAAGATGTTGTCGCTGTGTACCAAGCTGCGAAGGAAGCGGTGGAAAGGGCGCGCAACGGGGAAGGCCCGACTTTAATTGAATGTGTGACTTATCGGAACTACGGCCATTTTGAAGGCGATGCGCAGACCTATAAAGCGGAAAAAGAAAAAGCAGAGCAGCTGAACGAAAAGGATGCCATCTTGCAGTTTAAAAAATATTTGATTGAGCAAAATTTGATGACCGAATCGGTAATCGACAGCCTGGAACAAAAAGTAGACAACGAGATTACCGAAGCCGTGAAATTCAGCGAAGAAAGCCCTTATCCGGATTCGTCCGAGCTGTTGACGGATGTATATGTATCTTACTAATCCATGAAAAAGGAGGGATTTCAAATGGGAAGAATAATCACGATGTCACAGGCGATCAATGAAGCGATTAAACTTGCAATGAGGAAAGACGAAAATGTCATTCTAATGGGGGAAGATGTTGCAGGCGGCGCGGAAGTCGACCATCTGCAGGACGAGGAAGCATGGGGCGGTGTGCTCGGCGTCACAAAAGGCCTTGTCCAGGAATTCGGCCGTGAACGCATTCTCGATACACCAATTACGGAAGCGGGCTATATGGGGGCTGCGATGGCCGCGGCGTCAACTGGCTTAAGGCCGATTGCAGAGCTCATGTTCAACGATTTTATCGGCAGCTGTTTGGACGAAGTGCTGAACCAGGGCGCAAAGTTCCGCTACATGTTCGGCGGGAAAGCGCAGGTGCCGGTCACGGTGAGGACAATGTATGGCGCGGGATTCCGGGCGGCGGCCCAGCACTCGCAAAGCCTGTATGCGCTTTTTACCGCAATCCCGGGCTTAAAAGTGGTTGTCCCGTCCACGCCTTACGATGCAAAAGGGCTCCTGCTCGCTGCGATCGAAGACAATGATCCAGTGATCTTTTTCGAAGATAAAACGCTTTACAACATGAAAGGGGAGGTGCCGGAAGATTATTATACGATCCCGCTCGGCAAAGCGGATATCAAGCGTGAAGGCAGCGACTTAACCATTGTTGCGATCGGAAAGCAGGTCCAGACAGCGCTCGAGGCAGCGGAAACCCTTGCCAATAACGGGATAGAAGTTGAAGTGGTAGACCCGCGCAGCTTATCGCCGCTCGATGAAAACGTGATTCTCCAATCGGTTGCAAAGACGAACAGGCTGATCGTCGTCGATGAGGCCAATCCGAGGTGCAATGTTGCGACTGATATTGCGGCACTTGTTGCGGATAAAGGATTTGACGATCTTGATGCCCCGATCAAACGTATCACTGCGCCGCACACGCCGGTTCCGTTCTCGCCGGTGCTGGAAGACTTGTATTTGCCGTCACCGCAAAAAATCGTGCAAGCTGTATCGGAAATTTTAGGGGAACCAATCGGACAATAACAGACAGATAGAAAGAAAGGAGTGATCGGCATGCCGGTTGAAGTCATCATGCCAAAGCTGGGGATGGCCATGAAGGAAGGAACGGTTTCACAATGGAATAAAACGGAAGGTGATCCTGTCAAAAAAGGCGATCTAATCGCCAATATCAATTCGGAAAAAATTGAAATGGAGATTGAATCACCGGCTGATGGGACCATTTTAAAAATCAATGTGCCGGAAGGAGAAGGGGTGCCGCCCGGAACGGTGATCTGCTATATCGGAAACCCAGGTGAAAAAGTTGAAGCAAGCAAAACCGCGGTGCAGGCAGCCGAGGAGAAAAACGAAGAACGGGGCGTGAAAGTGGATAATATTGGAAAATATCCGTTAAGGCAGGAAAAAGAGCAGGTCAAAATCTCCCCGGTTGCGCGGAAAATGGCGGAAGCAGCGGGCCTTAAACCGGAAGACATCCAAGGCACCGGACCGGGAGGAAGAATTACAAAAGAAGATGTTCAGCGGGCAATGAAAGCATTAAAAGAAAATTCGGCGGAAACACGGATCGAAAAGGCTGAACCTGCGGCGGAAACGGCGAAACGGACACCGGTTTCCGGCATGCGTAAAGTGATTGCCGGCCGAATGCTCGACAGCCTGCAAAGCACAGCGCAGCTTACGATTACAATGAAAGCCGACGTAACAGAACTGGTTGCTTTGCAAAAACAATCAAAAGAAACGGTGGCTAAGCGTTACGGCGGCAAATTGACGATGACCGATTTTGTCGCGAGGGCCGTTATTCTGGCACTCAAGCAGCATCCGATTATGAACAGCGCGTACATTGATGATTCGATTGTCACCTATCCGGACGTTCATTTAGGCATTGCGGTTGCGCTTGAAAAAGGACTCGTTGTTCCGGCCATCCGCAACGCGGGAAGCAAAACGCTGATCGAGCTGTCAAAAGAAATAAAAGAAAAAGCACTAGCGGCACGGGAGGGAAAACTACTAACCGACGATTTGCAGGGTTCGACATTTACAATTTCAAGCCTCGGAGCAAGCGGCGTTGAATTTTTCACCCCAATTTTAAATCCTCCGGAAGCCGGCATTTTAGGCATCGGTGCGGTTTCGGACGAAGCTGTGTTTATTGGTGATACGGTAAAAAAAAGGAGCCGGCTGCCGCTCAGCCTGACGTTTGACCATCGCGCGCTCGACGGGGCGCCTGCAGCAGCCTTTTTACAAACTGTAAAACAATATTTGGAAGAGCCGATTACGATGCTTTTGTGAAGAAAGGAGGGAGAAAAATTGGCAACGATCGCGATTATCGGCGGCGGGCCAGCCGGGTACGTCGCCGCCATTACAGCGGCACAGCAGGGGGCAGGTGTCATATTGATTGAGCAGGCATCTTTAGGCGGCACCTGCTTAAATGAAGGATGCATACCGACCAAAACGCTTTTGGAAAGCGCCGGACGATACAGGGACATACAGCATGAAGAAACATTCGGCATCCGGTTAAACGGTCGGGATGTTACAGTTGACTGGACGGCAGTGCTTGACAGGAAAAATGCCATTGTTTCGCATCTTGTGCAGGGCGTTCAATACTTAATGAAGAAAAATAAGATTAAAGTGGTGCAGGGAAAGGCAGTCTTCCAATCGAGCTGCTCCGTTTTAGTGGAAACGTCGAACGGCACTGTTGAGATCGAAGCGGACCGGTTTATCATTGCAACGGGGTCGGAGCCAGCCGCGCTCCCGTTCGCCCCGTTTGACGGAAAATGGGTGATCGACAGCACGCAGGCTATGTCCCTGCCCGGGATTCCATCTTCCTTATTGATTGTCGGCGGCGGTGTAATCGGGTGCGAGTTCGCCAGCATTTACAGCCGGCTTGGCGTAAAGGTTTCAATCGTGGAAATGGCGGACCAGATTTTGCCGGGTGAAGATGCCGATATCGCGGCAATTTTAAAGGAACAGCTGGAAAAAGACGGGGTGAACATTTACAAGTCTGCAGCGGTGAAGGAATTGGATCCGGAAAAGAATTGCGCTGTTGTAGAACATGCAGGTCAAAATGTTGAGATGTATGCGGATTACGCGCTTGTTTCCATCGGAAGAAAACCGAATACACAAGGCCTGGGGCTGGAAAACGCCGGTGTGGAGTATTCAAAAACTGGGATTATGGTGAACGAAAAAATGCAGACGACCCATCCGGATATTTATGCATGTGGAGATTGCATCGGCGGCATCCAGCTTGCCCATGTCGCCTTCCACGAAGGCAAAGTTGCCGCGTTAAATGCGTGCGGCATCGAAACTTCAGCCAATTACCGGGCCGTTCCACGCTGCATTTACACTTTTCCTGAAATTGCCGGCGTCGGCTTGACTGAAAAGCAGGCAAAAGAGATGTATGGTTCGGTCCGGATCGGCGAATTCCCGTTTTCGGCAAACGGAAAAGCGATGATTTCCGGGGAGCAGGCGGGAAAAGTCAAAGTCGTAATTGAACTGGAATATGAAGAAGTGGTCGGTTTGTCCATTGCGGGCCCGCATGCAACGGAATTGATCGGGCAGGGGGCGCTGATGCTGAATGCGGAAATGACGGCCGATATGCTTGATCAGTATATTGTCGCCCACCCGACTGTTTCGGAAGCGATCCATGAAGCGTTGCTGAATGCAACAGGCCAGGCCGTGCATATATTATGATTTCCCGGCAGTCGGAAAACTGCCGGGAAATCTATTTCAATTTTTTTTATAAAAACGATTAGCCACTTTGTTATATTGAAAACGCTTTCTAGATTCGTTTATAATAGAAAAGTAGTCACCACGAACTTCATTCCTGTTTCGAAACATTTCTATTATAAATCGGGAGGGATGAAAGATGGCGGTATGTTATTTGAATACTTGGAAACGGTTTGTACAGGAAGGAACATTGGATCCGGCCAGGCTGAACAAAAGAATCGCAGAATCATGGTACCGTTGCAAAAAGCGGGATGTCAACCCTTATTTGCGGAAAGGGCAGCATATCCTGCCGGACTATAAACTTGCAAAAAAGCGGGAATTACATAAAGTATTTTTGGATACTATGGCAAAACACCTGAAGCAAATGGAGCATATGATTCGTGAAGCCGGGATGATGGCGCTGATCATCGACCCCGAAGGCTATGTATTGTCGATTTCAGGAAGCCTGAGAACGATCCATGAAGCCGAAAAAATTAATTTTGTCGAAGGCGTTTGCTGGACGGAAGAACAGGTGGGGACAAACGCGATCGGAACGTCGCTGCAGACAGGCGAAGCCGTTATGGTCAATGGCACCGAGCACTTTTCGATTGCTTCCCACCAATGGAGCTGCGCTGCCGCACCGATTTACGACAGCCGCAAAAATTTATTGGGTGTGATTGATTTATCCTGCCCGTATGAACAGTCTCATCCTTTTATGCTCGGCATGGCTTCTTCATTGGCTTATGCCGTGGAACAGGAAACATTCCGTCTTGCCTCCCTCCGGCATGAAGTATTGGTCCAAAAGGCTGTTAAATTGGCGGAACAATATACGGATCAGCCGTTTGTGATTGTGGATCAGGAAGGAAAAGCCGTTGCGGCAAGCCGGCCTGTCCGCGAAAAGGTGCCGGGTTATTTCGGGAGACCGCTTGAAGAAATCACCTCTAAAGCATTCACCATTTTAAAACAGTCTCCACTTTTGTCTTCCTATCAGGAAAAAATTGGTACATGTTTCTTACTATCGGAATATCCAAATCAGTTAATCCGTAAAAACCAAAAAGAAACATTCCATTTTCAAGGTGCAGCAGGCATTAATAAAAGTTTTCAAGATACATTACAAAAAACAAAGCTCGCGGCATTATCCGATACCACCTGTTTTATCACGGGGGAGACAGGCACTGGAAAAGAGCTTATTGCGAGCGCTATCCATGAAAACAGCAGGCGGAAAAACGGGCCGTTTGTTGCGGTCAATTGCGGCGCCATTCCCCGGGATTTAATGGAAAGCGAGTTTTTCGGCTATGCGGAAGGGGCTTTTACCGGCGCAAAAAAGCACGGTTACAAAGGGAAATTTGAACAGGCAAACGGCGGTACGTTATTTTTGGATGAAGTGGCTGAACTGCCGTTTTCGATGCAGACGGCATTATTACGCGTAGTGCAGGAAAGAAAAGTGGTTCCGGTCGGCGCGGCGAAAGAAGTAGCTGTCGATGTCCGGATCGTGGCCGCCACCCACAGGGATTTGCCGAAGCTCGTGAAAGAAGGAAAGTTCCGCGAGGATTTATACTACCGCCTTTTTGTCTTTCCGATCCATGTGCCGCCCCTGAGGGAGAGAAAAGAAGACATCCCGGCACTCATAAGGTATTTATGCAAGCAGCGGAATTGGGATTTTGTTGTGCCGCGATTCGCCATGGAAAAGATGCTGGATTATGATTGGCCGGGCAATATCCGCGAACTTATGAACGTTCTTGAAAATATGCAGTTGCTCAACATGGCAGGTGAGGAAGAAGTGGAGCGGTACGTCCGCAATTATTTTTCCGCCCAAAAAGGGTTGCCCGAAGCGGAAAAACAGGCACCGGAACTGAGCGCCAGGGAGAAAATCGAGCGCGATATGATCATTGAAACGTTAAAGCATACGAAAGGTAAAGCGGCAGCTGCGGCGAAATTACTGGACATTCCGCGCAGCACTTTTTACAGGAAACTGCGGAAATACGGCCTGTGATAAGGGTTTGACGCCCCGTTTCAGGGGGTAGAAACATATATAGTGAAGAAACCGGGTGATTCAGTTGCTTGATGTATGATATAGAAAGAGATCAAAGGTATACGTATTTTGAGTTTTTTATAAAAAATTGCATTGCTTTTATATTACTGCAGGCGAATTTAAGGTGGAAACCGCGAAACATAGAATAAAAGAACTTCCGCTGGCGCCTGACCGATTTTTGCTGGATGCTATTGATTATGGTTCGTTTCGATTCGTCGGACCTAAAGTTTCAGGGACCGTCTATTGCGGAACACTAAGGCAGTATATTTGAAAAATTATAAAAATCATTTGCCGATTTTCTCCTGAAAAGGTATTCTAAATGTGAGGAGGGATGGATTTGGCAAATTTTGCAGAGAAAACGGAAAGATGTGCCGGGGATAGATTAACGAAAGTGGCAGAAAATGTCTACAAGCTGGTTGTCCGTTTTCCGTTTGGTATGCGGGCGGTCAATTGTTATCTGTTTAAAGGGGAAAAAGGATATACCGTTGTCGATACAGGGGATTACCATGAAGGCGCAATGAACACCTGGGAAGCGTTGCTTGAACCTGGCTTCCCGCTTGAAAAACTTGTATTGACCCATGCGCATCCCGATCATCTCGGGCTTGCGAAGTGGCTAAAAGAACAGTATCATGTGCCCATTTTCATGTCGGATTTAAGCTGGCAGGTGGTGCAGGAAACAAAAGCGCGGTTTACAGCTTCGCATGATAAGTATGACCATATTTTACAAAAACACGGCGGGCCTGCCTTGCCGAAGCGGAATTACGCAAGGGAAATCCCGAAATACGACTTTGAGCCGGATGGACTTTTTACGAATCGTGAAATGATTTTCTTAGGGGACGATGAATATGAAACGATTTGGACGCCGGGCCATGCACCGGACCATTTTTGTTTTTACAACCGCGAAAAGAAAATCATGGTGCTCGGGGACCATGTATTAAAAGACCTGTCTCCGATTGTGGCGGCATGGTCGGAAAAAGATGAGAATCCGTTACAAGATTATTTTGACTCCTTGGACCGGATCAAAGACTTGCCGGCAAATGTCGCACTGCCGGGGCACGGCGGTTTGATTGGCGATGTAAAGGAGCGGGCGGAAAGTATCCGTATGCGCCATGAGCACCGGTTGGATCAAATTCTGGAGTCGCTGGAAACGGGCCGGAAAACAGCTGCCCAAATCTGCCGCGAAGTCTATGGCGACGTCGGGATCAAAAAATTTTTTTCACCGTTTATGGCAACGGTTACAAGATGCATCTATCTTGAATCGGCCGGGAAAATTTCCAGTGAGATGGTTGGCGGGAATATTTTTTATTTTATCCGGTAGTAGTTTTTCAAATGGTCTGCTTTGGAATCCGCTGCAATGGATTTTAAAGCAGATTATTTTTTTACAGTTTGACAAGAAATCAAAAAATTGCTGCTATAATTGACTTAATAGATTTTAAAAGAATTTGGAGTTGATCGCATGTACAGTTTCAAAAATGATTACAGCGAAGGGGCACATCCCCGTATTTTGAAAGCGTTAATGAAAACAAATTTTGAACAGGAAGCCGGATACGGGGAAGACCGGTATTCACAGCAGGCGGTTGAACTGCTGAAGAATAGGCTTGGGCGCAATGATGTGGATATTCACCTATTATCGGGTGGGACGCAAACCAACCTGACGGCCATTTCTTCATTCCTAAAGCCCCACGAAGCGGCGATTGCAGCTGAAACCGGCCATATTTTTACCCACGAAACAGGTGCGATCGAAGCAACTGGCCATAAAGTTGTTGCAATGAAAACGGCCGATGGGAAATTGACCCCTGCCCATATCCAGCAAATTCTCGACGGTCATCCCGACGAACATATGGTAAAACCAAAGCTTGTATACATATCAGAATCAACCGAAATCGGTTCAGTTTATCATAAGCGAGAACTTGAGGAATTGAGCGTTTTTTGCAAAGAGCATGATTTGCTCTTGTATATGGACGGGGCAAGGCTGGGATCGGCATTATGCGCGGACGGCAGTGATTTAAGGCTTGAAGAGATTCCCGATCTTGTTGATGCTTTTTACATTGGCGGAACAAAAAACGGCGCGTTGCTCGGTGAAGCATTGGTGATTTGCAATGATGTACTGAAAGCAGACTTCCGTTATTTGATGAAGCAAAGAGGAGCGCTGCTGGCAAAAGGGAGGCTGATTGGAATCCAGTTTGTGGAGCTTTTCCGGGACAATCTTTTTTTTGAACTGGCCATGCAAGCGAATCAAAAGGCGGCCTTGCTTCGGGAAGGAATCAGTGAAGCGGGTTTTGAATTTCTTACTGATTCCCCTACCAACCAGATTTTTCCGATCTTTCCGAACGCGCTGATCGCTGAGCTTGAGAAGAAATATGCGTTTCTGGTATGGGAAAAAGTTGATGGCGGGCATTCCGCCATCCGGCTTGTTACTTCATGGGCGGCGAAAGAGGATATGGTGCGGGCTTTTATTGCAGACGTAAAGACTAACAGGGTACCGGGAAAAGCGTAATCATCCGAATGTGAATAAAAACGCCAGTGGGCTAAACACCGGAGGAAAAGGCAACATATAGTGCAGAGCAGCGCATGAATGAAAACTGTTTTTAAGTAATCCGCTTCAATTACAGCCACTACCATGGCATATGAAGTGGACGATTTTTTCCGTCCAACAGCATGAATACGCCATCCCCGGTCTGTAAGGGGTCGCTGTCCGATCGTATGTTTCATATCTCGCCAGTTTTTATTATACCGGATATATGTGATAATAGAACGTATGTTTGTGCGTGAGGTACTTCAAAAAAATAAGCGGAATCATGAGGAGAAATCTGATTCCGTTTTTTCGTATGCCTGTTTTGTCCGTTCGTCAAAGCAAACCATCCAAACTTCCTGGACGCGTTCGGATGTTTCAAGGAACCGATGGATTGTACGGACAGCGATCTTGGCGGCCTGATCGAGCGGGAACTGGTAAACGCCGGTACTGATGGAAGGGAATGCAACGGTTCGGCATCCGTGCAATTCCGCCAGTTTCAGGCTGTTTTTGTAACTGTTTTCCAGCAATTCGGCTTCACGATGGTCGCCTCCCTGCCATACCGGACCCGGTGTATGGATTACGTATTTTGCCGGCAGCCGATAGCCCTTTGTAATTTTTGCTTCTCCGGTTGGGCAGCCGTTCAATTTCCGGCATTCTTCCAACAGTTCAGGCCCTGCTGCCCGATGGATTGCCCCATCAACACCCCCTCCGCCGAGCAATGTCGTGTTTGCCGCATTAACAATCGCATCTGCAGCAACCGTCGTAATATCGCCAAGCATTATTTGAAAAGATTTCATTTGCCGACCTCCCCGTGTCTTCCTTGTACTATTTTACCACAGGCAAGGGGAACACACCTTTTCCAAAATAACCGGTATAGTAAAAAACGTTTACATCCATACTTTTATTGTAAAAATACAACGGGAGGCACCTTATATGGACATACAACGCGCGCAAGAAATTATGAATTCTTCGGAGATGGTGAATGTTACCTTGAATGGCGAGAGAATTTATATTGAACATGTCGACCGGCAGAAAGGGACAGCAACCGTCCATCTACTCGATAAACCGGATGAAAAGATGAGTGTATCCGTAACCAATTTGCTTGAACATTAAAAACGCCGCTCAAAATAGCGGCGTTTTTTCTGAAAAAAATCAGCTTGACACAAAAAAATCAAACATTTAGAATTTTAAGTACGGATTGGTCGCCATGATAGAAAGCCAGTTTACAAATCACTGAATGGCTTTCAATTTTTCGCAAAGGGGTTTGGGAAATGGATATCGGAAACTGAACAAGCGTGATGGGCGTGGCGTCAGGACTCGGCGAAGCAACGGTAAGAAGGATTGCCGCAAGTGGCGTGAAGGCATATATTTTGGACCTTCAGAAAGAAAAAGGAGAGAAGCTCGCAGAAGAACTGGGGGATCAAGTTCGCTTTATCCAAGCAAATGTGGCCGATGAGGAAAGTGTGCACGCCACCTTGGAACGAATTGAAAGCGTTAACATTTTAGTAAACTGTGCCGGGAGCGGCGAAGCCAAAAAACTTGATTTCTCTGGGATGCCACCGGCGCGCACTGCAGGCGCAAAAAGAAGGCCGTTTCAACCGTGAGATCATGCCCGCTTGAGGTCGTTTTACCGGGCGGTATGAATACGATCGTGGATAAAGACGAAGGGCCACGGGAAGATACATCGTTAGAAAAACTGTCAGGATTGAAGCCGGCGTTTAAAGAAGCCGGACATATTACGGCTGGAAATTCGAGCCAAATCGGCGACGGCGCAGCGGCGATTTTGCTGATGTCGCGCGAAAAAGCGGAAGACCTTGGCCTGAAACCCCGGTTCAGGGTGGTAGCACGTTCTGTTGTCGGGTCTGATCTGACATTGATGCAGACGGACCCGACCGAAAAAGTGCTGAAAAAAGCGGGACTTACGATCCAGGATATTGATGTGTTTGAAGTGAATGAGGCTTTTGCTTCCGTACCCCTTCCCTGACTGGCCGAAACTGACGCTGATGCTAAGAAGCTGAATCCGAATGGGGGTGCGATCATGCTTTGGCATCTGCTTGGCGCAAGCGGGGCCAGGCTGATGACAAATTGATGGATGCTTGAATTGGAGAGGACAGGCGACAGATATGGCCTGCAGACGATGTGCGAAGGGCATGGAATGGCAAATGTCACCATAATTGAAAGATTGGATTAAAGGTGCTTTTTTCTCATTGAGAGGAGGGAGTTGTATTTTTCCATTAATCGATATTGTTGTATTGGATTTGTCAAGGCTTTTGCCTGGCCCGTTCTGTACAATGATCCTTGCTGATTTCGGAGCGGAAGTGATCAAGATAGAAGCGCCAGGGGCTGGAGACTACGCGCGCCATTTTGAACCGAAGCTCGATGAAAACAGTACGATGTTTCATTCCTTGAACCGGAACAAAAAAAGCATTGTGCTCGATTTAAAGTCTGAGGAAGGCAAAAAGGAATTTTTAAAAATGGCGGAAACAGCCGATGTAGTGGTGGAATCATTCCGCCCCGGGGTCATGAAACGGCTCGGTCTTGATTATGAAACATTGAAAAAAGCAAATCCAAGCCTTGTTTATTGCGCCATCACGGGGTATGGGCAGACCGGCCCCTATGCCCAAATGCCGGGTCACGATATTAATTATATTAGTTATGCCGGCCTCCTGAATCTCATGGGAGAAAAAGGCGGGAAACCTGTTGTCCCTGCGGTGCAGATCGCGGATATCGGGGGCGGGGCTTATCCGGCAGTGGTGGGGATTCTGCTCGCGCTTTTGGAAAGGGAAAAATCCGGGAAAGGCCAGTTTGTCGATATTTCAATGATGGACGGGGTGCTTTCCTTCATGCAGGCAACACTCCCAAACTACTTGATGAAAAAGATTGATGCGAAACGCGGGAAGCAAATGCTATCCGGTGCGCTTGCCTGCTACGGGGTGTATGAAACAAAGGACGGGCGATGGCTGGCAGTTGGCGCCTTGGAGCCGAAATTTTGGGCCAATTTTTGTAATGGCATTATGAGACCGGATCTGATCCCGCTGCAAAACGAACCAATTGTACAGGAAAAATTAAAACGGGAAATCGAAACAATTAAACTTCAGAAATCACTTTCTGAATGGATGGAGATTTTTAAAGATACGGAAGCCTGTGTTACCCCGGTACTGGATTTTTCCGAAATGGAGCATCATCAGCAAGTCGTCGCCAGGAAAATGATCCAGACGGTTCCGGTTGAAAATGTTGGCGAAGTAAAGCAAATCGGCATTCCGATTAAGTTATCCGACACACCGGGAAAAATTCGTTTCGAAGCACCAAAACTGGGGGACTCCCGGACGTTACATGAATAGAAAATATCCGAAAAGGAGTGGCGGCCATGTTAGTAGCAGAGCGGCTGGAACTACACGCGAAAACACAGCCCGACCGTATCATTACATCTTACCAGGGAAAGGGGAAAGGAATTGACATACGCACAGTTTTTCGGACAGGCGAAAAGCCTAGCCGCGTATTTTCAGCAAAAAGGTTACAAAAAAGGCGACATTATTGCCCTTTTCCTTCACGATGAGCTGTTAATTTCTTATTATGCCTGCCATCTCGGAGGTTTTACAGTCATGCCCGTCAACGCGAAACTTGCCCCGCCGGAAGTACAATATATTTTTACACATTCCGAAGCAAAAGCCCTCATCTATGATTATCGTTTTCACGATGCATTACAGGAAAACAAGCAAGAATTTGAGAAATTTCATGACCGTTTGGTAGTCGGCGGCGAAAATACTTTTTCAGCTGCTGCCGGGCAATATGGAAACTATTATCAGAGACCTTATACGGATGCTGAAGATACGGCTGTCATCTTTTATACTTCCGGCACAACTGGAAAACCAAAAGGAGTGATGCTATCTGCTGCGAATGTCCGTGCTGCAGCGCAAATTTGGTCGGAAGCGATGGATTTATCCGCCAAAGACCGCGTGCATATTGTAACGCCGCTTTTTCATTGTGCGGCCTGCCATGTCTTCAGCATACCGGTCATTTACCAGGGTGGCACAATTATCATAGAAGAACATTTTTCGCCTGAGAAAACGCTCGATACGATGGAAAAAGAGAAGGTGACGGTTTTTTTTGGTGTGCCGGCGATGTACAGCATCCTGCTCGGCACGCCGAAAATGGCACAAGCCGATTTATCCCGTCTGCGTCTGTTCTGTTACGGGGCTGCGCCGATGCCGTATGAACTCGTACGGCAGCTGAAGACGCGTTTTCCAGAAGTGAAAGTGCAAAACCTTTACGGCCAAACGGAAAACTCGCCTGCTGCTTCCACATTAAAAGACCATTATGCCTTGGAAAAAATCGGTTCTGTCGGCGAAGTGCTGCCGCAAACGGAGATCAGGGTGGTGGATGACTACGGCAATCCGGTCTCAGTTGGAGAGGTTGGCGAAATTGTTGTAAAAGGTCCGCAAGTGATGAAGGGCTATTTGAAAAATGACGAAGAGACCCGTCGGACGCTGCAGAACGGCTGGCTGTACAGCGGGGATCTTGGCCGTTTTGATGAAGACGGATTGCTGTATTTGGTTGGCCGTAAAAAAGATATGCTAATTCGTGGCGGAGAAAATGTGTATCCTGTTGAAGTGGAAGAAGTGCTGTATGAAATGCCGGAAATATTGGAAGCTGCAGTGATCGGCATCCCGCACGAAGTATATGGGGAAGTCCCGAAAGCTTATATTGTTCTGAAAGAAGGGAGAAATCTTAGCGAAGAAGCTGTGCTTGCTTATTGCGCAAAGAAGCTTGCGAAATATAAATGGCCTGCCGAAGTGAAATTTTTGGACGCGCTTCCCCGCAATGCGAGCGGTAAAGTCATGAAACATGTTTTACGAAAACAAAATTCATAAAAAGGAGTGTATGATCTGTATGTTATCTGCCTTAACGCCGTTGGATTGGAAACGCAGGGCTGTCAAATACTATCCGGACAAAGTGGCGGTGGTTGACGGAGAAAAGCAATTTACGTATAAAACTTTCGGGATGCGTGTTGACAAGCTGTCTATTGCGTTGTATCGGGCCGGCATTCGCGCGCACGACCATGTAGCGGTGATGCTGCCGAATACACATTACATGCTGGAGTGCTTTTACGGTATAGGGCAGCTCGGCGTTGTCATGGTGCCATTAAATTATCGTCTGTCGACGGACGATCTAAAATACATCATTAACCACAGCGATGCCAAAATTTTAATTGTGGATGAGGAATTTTGCAAACCGATCGAGCAGGTGAAGGATGAACTTTCGCTTGATCAAATCATAATAGTTTCGGTTGATGGATTTCAAACTTCATTGCAAGGCATTGATTACGAGGCGTTTATCGATCAGGTGCCGGATGATGCCGTCGTGCCGTCCGTTGAAATTGATGAGAATCAACTGCTTACGATAAACTACACGAGCGGCACAACTTCCAAACCAAAAGGCGTGATGTTGACGCACCGGAATAATTATATCAACGCAGCTGATTTTCTGTACCATCTCAATGTCCGCCATGATGATGTGTATTTGCACACACTTCCGATGTTCCATGCAAACGGCTGGGGCGGTGTGTGGGCGATTACGGCAGCGGGTGCGACTCATGTCTGCCTGCGGAAAATTGACCCGCCTGTAATTCTTGATATGTTTGAAAAGAAAGGCATCACGATGCTTTGCGGCGCGCCGACAGTTGTCAATATGCTTGTGAACGATCCGAAAGCAATAGAAATTCAGATGAAGAACAGCCTGCGCATGGCGACAGCCGGTGCCCCGCCGGCAGCGGCATTGATCCAAAAAGCCCAGGAAATTCTCGGATTAACGATGATGCATGTTTACGGGCTGACTGAAACGACGCCTTTCATTTTATACTGTGAATGGAAAAAAACGTTTGATTCCAAGAAAGCGGAGGAACAGGCCGCGATTAAAGCAAGACAGGGCATTGAACTGGCTTTTAACGGTGAAACGAAAGTGGTGCGCCAGGACGGCACAGAGGTCGAATGGAATGGCAAAGAACTGGGGGAAATTGTGACGCGTGGAAATGTGGTAATGAAAGGTTATTATAAAGATCCGCAAATGACGGAGGTTGCCTTCCGGGGAGGATGGTTCCATACCGGTGACTTGGCGGTAACGCATCCGGACGGTTATATCGAAATCCGCGACCGCGCAAAAGATATGATAATATCAGGCGGCGAGAACATATCTTCAACCGAGGTGGAGGGCATCCTTTATAAGCATCCGGATGTCCTAGAGGCAGCCGTGATCGCCATACCGGACGAGAAATGGGGAGAAGTGCCGAAAGCCATCATCGTCCGGCAGGAAAATGCAACGGTGACGGAAGAAGAAATCATCTGGTTCTGCCGGGACAATATGGCACATTTTAAAGCGCCGAAAGCCGTTGAATTTGTTGATTCGCTGCCCAAAACGGCAACAGGTAAACTCCAGAAATATCGCTTGCGGGAAATGCATTGGAAGGGACCGAAAAAAGTAAATTAAAAAAATTGAAAACCGGCGTATGCCGGTTTATTTAGCGAATAGATAAACCAAAATACACTATGTGCGGACAACACAAACTTTCACATGGCGCCCAAAATGAGTGGATCAACCTTTCAGACAAGATAATATCTAACTGTTTTATGTGCTAATAACACAAAAATTATTAAAAGATACAGCATGCAGTGCAAAAATCGGCAGCAGAAATCCGCTGATTAAGGAATAATTTCAAACAGTACTATGTGCTAACAACACATCTAAAAAAAACAAAGACACAATTAAGATAACGTCTGTTCGATTCAAAATTTTTGTGTGCCAGGAACACACTTTACTATAATAAAAGAAAAAGAGGTGATCGAAATGGCAGAGAGGCGGCAAAGGGAAAGCACCGGTTTTTTAATCAAGCAGCGTGCTTTTTTAAAATTATATATCATCACCAATATTGAAAACGGGCGCTGGTACGGGCTGCAATTATTGGACGAATTGAAAAAAGAATTCAAACCGTTCGGGTTCGAACCGCAGCATTCCGAAATTTACCGGGCGCTTCATGAACTGGAAGATGATGAGCAAATTTTAACAAAAATGAAAGTAAAACAGGACGGGGCGAAAAGAAAAGAGATTGTAGTATATAAAATTAAAGACAGTGAAAAAGCGAAAGCTTATAAAAAGCTCGTGAAAGCCGATTTGGAACGGTGCGAACAGCTTTTGCGGAAAGCAATCCGCGATAATTTTCCATAAAAAAGTCGGTTGGGGTGTCCTGCCGGCTTCCGTTATTTTACGAGCCCGAGTGTTTTTAATCCATTATAAATGCCGGAATCTGTTACACTTGCCGTCCGCCGTTTCGCATAAGGAAACAGTTCAGGGTCGCTGTTGCCCATGGCAAAACTTTCGCCGGCAGCCAGCAGCATTTCTTTGTCATTCATGCCATCGCCGAATGCTATTGCATTTTCTTTCGGGATGCCAAGCAAGCCGAGTGCGTTTGTGACGGCGATCCCTTTGTTGACCGTATCGAGAATGACATCATAACAGTGCCCGAACCCTTCGAGATTGACCTGGGATAAATGCAGCCCAGGGTATGTTTCATACAGCGATGCTTCATCCCCGTGGATGTTTACGAACGTAATTCCCAATATTTGGTCATGTACCTCAGGTGTGTATAAAACATTCTGGCGGAGATGCAGTTTTTTCAAAAAGCTGTCCAGGACGGGGGAATCAAAAGACGTAATAAAATTTTGCCGGTCCGTATACAAAATCGCTTCATGGCTGTGCTTTGCGGCAATTTCGATAAATTCATCCACCATACTGCTGTCCATCACGGTTTTAAAAAGATTTTTGCCCCTGTGGACTGCTAACGCGCCATTATACCCGATCATGGATTGGATATTCAGTTCGTCCGCAAGCCAGGAAATTTCATGGATCGGCCTTCCGGTTGCAAGAAATACTTCCACTCCCTGCTTCTGTACTTCGGCAACAGCCTGCTTTGTTGAGGGCTGGACCGTGTCATCAGGTGTTAAAATCGTTCCGTCAATATCCAAAAACAATGCTTGATATTGTGCCATCATTTCGCTCCAATATGTAAGAATTTACAATTCATACTTTACCATGATCAAAAAGATGTGAAAATCCTTTGTAATTGTTTGCCGGTAATTTTTCATGTTATGATAGGGTTAAACAGCTGGATACCATCCATAAAATAATATACGGGGTGCTAATAAAAATGGACAAAGGAAACCATCAATCTTATCAACCGAAAAGCGATAAAAATTTTACTGCGCTGATTATCACCGTCTCGATTATCGCAAATATTATTATTTTGCTTTTATTTTTTACAAACATTGGGTATAAAGGAAAAGTAAATTTTGATATTTATATTCTTCCAAGAATGAATGCCATTTTTAACAGCTTTACGTTTATTTTTCTCATCAGCGCTTTGTTTGCTATTAAACGTAAAAATATTCAAGTCCATAGGGGATTCATTTTAGCGGCGTTTACGTCTACTTTCCTGTTTTTGCTTTCTTATTTAACATTCCATTATTTTGCTCCTAAAGATATACACTATGGCGGTACAGGAGCCATCCGCACCATTTACTTTTTCATTTTGACCACACACAGCATCCTCGCTGCAATCATTGTGCCGCTAGCTTTGTTCGCACTTGTATGGGGATGGACAATGCAGGTGAAAAAGCATAAAAAAATTGTCCGCTGGGCGATGCCGATCTGGCTGTACGTCAGCATCACCGGTGTCATTGTTTATTTAATGATGGCGCCTTATTATTAATAGAAAAACACCAACCATTCCTTGCGGGTTGGTGTTTTTTAGGTGCGGATCCATACAACTTTCGTCACAAATCCTTGATTTTTATCGAAAATTAAGGATTGTACATGTATAATAGGAAACTGGGTGAAAACTTTTAAGAAGGAGGAATCAACTGATGGGATGGATATTGGCGATACTATTTGCAGTATCCGCGGTGTTGTTTATCATGTCGATGGCAAAAGCGCGCAGCCATGCTAAAGATGAGCATCGGGAAGTTGAAATGGTCCATTTATCCTTAATGGATGAAATCAATAGTTTAAAAGACAGCATCCGGAATGTTGAACTGGATATGGAAATTCTTGAAAAAGAATCCGGTATCCAGCTTTCTATGGCAGAAAAACAATTTAAGCGTGAAGTGCTGGATTTATATAGACGCAACTACTCCATTGAAAGCATTGCAGGGAAAAAACAAGTATCTGTAAGCCAAATCCAGGACATTTTGGCACCATATATGGCGGAGAAAAACGAAAGGAGCAAGGTTGTCGGTGGGAATGAATAAATTGAGCAGCTTTGCCGCTGGAATTTTGATCGCCACGGCCATTACAGGAGCCGTTTATTTTTCCGGAACAGGTGAAGCAGCGAACAAAACGACTGACAAAACAAAAACAACAGCAAGCACGCAGCTTACCGAAAAACAAATGAAGGATAAACTGGAAAGCGCCGGTTATATTGTGCAGACAAAAGCTGAATATGACAAAAACTTGGCAGATGCCAAATCATCTGCACAAAAATCTTCTGCTACAAATCATCACACAAAAACAGTAAACCGTGTCGTCTTCAAAGTGACGGACGGCATGACAAGCATTGATGTCGGCAGACTGCTTGAGAAAGCGAAAATTGTGGACGATGCTTTTAAATTCTCCAAAGATGTGGAAAAGAAGGGCGTTGAAAACAATTTGCGCCCGGGCACTTATGTTGTCGACAGTACAATGTCTTATAATGAAGTGATTTCAACAATTTTCAAAAATCGGTAAAATAGGCTGCCAAATGCCTGAAAAAAGGCTTATGGCAGCTTTTTTGTGCTTTGATGCCCTTAGCAAAATTGGTTTTTCGTAATCTTTCTCCTGATACTGCGGTTCGCGAAATTTTCTTTACAATTTTATGGTTTAAAATGTTAAAATTAAATAAACAAGGAGGGGATACCATGAAAAAGAATAAATTAGCCATTGTCGGCGTCGGTCATGTTGGTTCATATGTACTGGCAGATGCCATGAAACTGGGTCTCTTTTCTGAGATTGCGGTGATCGATAAAGATGAAGGGGTGGCTTTTGGCGAAGCGCTCGACCAGCAACATGCCACAGCACTTACATATATGACCAATATAACCGTTAAAGCAGGGGATTACGCGGAATGTGGGGATGCTGACGTTATTATTTGCGCAGCAGGGCCGAGTGTGATCCCTTCGGATGAGGAGGAAATGCCGGACCGGGCAGGGCTTGCTGTGACAAATGCCGCAGTAATCCGCGAAGTGATGGCAGGCATTACGAAATATACAAAAGAAGCCGTCATTATTTTTATCACAAACCCGCTCGATACGGTTGTCTACATTGCCGAAAATGAATTCGGCTATCCTAAGGGACGGATTTTCGGCACAGGAACTATGCTTGACTCGGCCCGTCTCCGTCAAATTATTGCCGCTAATTACGGCATTGATCCGAAAAGCGTGACCGGTTATATGATGGGGGAACACGGGTTCACGGCTTTCCCGGTATTCAGCCGCTTAAATGTGCAAGGATTCGGAGAAAAAGAACTGGATAAGGTTTTTGGCGGAAAAGAACCGCTGGATAGGGAAACTTTCCGGCAAAAAGTCATCAAAACCGCTTTTGACGTCTTTAACGGAAAGGGCTGGACAAATGCCGGCGTTGCCCAAGCCGCTGTAACGCTGGCAAAAGCCGTCATGCTTGATGAAAAAAGCGTTTATCCGGTTTCAACAACCTTGCATGGCCAATACGGCTATAACGGGGATGTCGCCCTCAGCATCCCTTGTGTGATTGGCCGGAACGGGGTAGAACGGCAGCTCGAAATTGGGCTCGATGAGCAGGAAACAGCATGGCTGCATGAATCAGCAAAATCCATACAGGAAACGATGAAAACGGTGAAAACCGGAAAAGCCTTTATTGGCGCTTAATCCGGAACCAAATCCGCTGCTAGACAGGGCAGCGGATTTTACAGACCATTGCTTTTGTGAAAAATTTCATAAACTTTGTATCCTGCTCCGTTTTTATCGATTATAATAGATTTTATAAACCTATTTTCATAGAGGAGAAAAATACATGGCATTTAAACTGATCGCATTCGATATGGACGAAACACTTCTAAACGACAACCATGAAATTTGCCAACGAAACATTGAGGCTATCAAAAAAGCAAAAGAACAATACGGTATCAAATTTGTGCCGGCAACGGGAAGGGGCTATTTATCGATCCAGCACGATTTAAAAACGCTTGGCTTATATGATGAACCGGGAGAATATGTCATATCTTTTAACGGAGGTGCCATAACCGAAAACAAAGGAAACCGCCTGCTGCAGTTCAGGGGGCTTGATTTTTATAAAATGAAAGAAATTTTTGAGTTCGGCCTGAAAAAGGATGTATGCATGCACGTGTACACGAAAGATAAGCTTTATGTATACCAGTTGTCGGAGAGCGAAAAGTTACGCCTTTTAAACCACAAACTGGAATACACCGTGATGGAGGAAAACACCGTCGATTTTCTTGAGCACGAACCGATTTCAAAAATTTTATATCAAAATTTAAATATACCGTATCTTCGGTCTCTGGAACCGGAAATGGCCCATATTACGGACGGATATTGCACCGTCAGCTATTCCTCAAACCGCTATATGGAATTTAATGCGATTGGCGTGGACAAGGGGCAGGGGCTGAGAGATTTGGCAAAAATACTCGGGATCGATTTAAAAGATACCATCGCTGTCGGGGACAATTACAATGATTTGGCGATGCTCAAAACGGCCGGATTGCCGGTTGCCGCTGGAAATGCTGTCGAGGAAATCAAAAAGGTGTGCAGCTACACGACGAAAGCCGACAATAATGAAGGGGTTGTCGCGGAACTGATTGAGAAATTTATTTTCCGCTGAATTTATGTTGTCTTTCGCTCAATCAGTTCAAATTTTAAGCCCGTAAGTGGTATTGTTTTTCCTTCAAGCCGGTTTTGGATAATGGAAAAAGCATTTCTAGCCTGCCCGCCGATCGGGTAATTGATCGTGGTGATATCCAACAAACGGGCAATATCCGTATTATCAAATCCGCAGACGGCAAAATCCCCGGGCACGTTTAAGCCAAGCCTTTTCGCTTCGGATACAAGGCCGGCAGCAAAACGGTCGTTCGGCGCCATAAAAGCATCCGGTTTGTCGGCGGTATTTTTCCACCAGTGCGCCATCTCTTCGCCATCTCGGATTGATCCTTTATGATAAAAATGGGGAAGGGCGTGTTCATTTAAACAGTATTTCCGGCAGAAATCACGGAAAGCTTCCATTCTGCCTATTGTGTTTAAATGGCCGGGGTTTCCGTAAACATTTGAAATTTTGCGGTAACCTTTTGCATGGAGGTGTTCAAGGCCGAGCATATATCCTTCGTACTGATCCATAAAAACGGAAGGAATTTCTTTCATGATGACCCGCTGCCAGGTGACAATCGGCCCGTATTTTGAATACTGGGCAATCGTGTCCCAGTCATTTGCCCGAATGACGACCGCCAGCGCGTCTATTTGTCTGCGGCGGAGCGACTCAAGCGCATCCCGTTCTTTTTTTGGATCTGCGTTTGTCAAAAATAAAGTAATATTATAGCCTTTCTCCTGGGCTGCCTGCGCAAAATTGCCCAAAAAAGTATTAATCTCGTCTCCTAAATAAGGTGCTGCGATGCCGATTAGCTTCGTTGCGCCTTTTTTTAATGAAACGGCGTTCAGATTCGGGACATAATCCAATTTTTCCATAACCGCCTGCACTTTTTTTCTCGTTTCCCAACTGACATAGCCGCTGTTGTTCAGCACCCTTGAAACCGTGGAAGGTGATACCCCGGCAAGTTTGGCAATCTCTCTTATATTGGCCATCTGTTGCCACCCCTTTTTGTTTCTAGTATAGCAAAGAAAACGCTTGACATGGAATGCATTCCACCAATTAAGCTAAATTATGAAAAAACTTAACTGGAGGGTGCGCACATGAAAAAAGGAATTAAAATTGCAACGATCGGCGGCGGTTCCAGCTATACGCCGGAACTGGTAGAAGGTTTTATTAAACGCTATGATGAACTGCCTGTGAAAGAACTTTGGCTCGTTGATATAGAAGAGGGGAGGGAAAAACTTGAGATTGTCGGCAATATGGCGAAAAGAATGGTCAAGGCAGCAGGCATTGACTGCGAAGTTCATTTAACGCTAAACCGCCGTGAAGCGTTGAAAGATGTCGATTTTGTCACAACCCAATTCCGCGTCGGGTTGCTCGATGCTCGCATTAAAGATGAACGGATTCCGCTCAGCCACGGGATGATCGGCCAGGAAACAAACGGCGCCGGCGGAATGTTTAAAGCGTTCCGTACGATTCCAGTGATTTTGGATATTGTAAAAGACATGAAAGAACTTTGCCCGGATGCATGGTTGATCAATTTTACCAATCCATCAGGCATGGTGACGGAAGCTGTTCTTCGTTACGGAAAATGGGAAAAGGTGATCGGCTTGTGCAATGTGCCAGTTGGTGCCGTCAAAAGTGCGGCCGAGGTTTTAAATAAAAAAGAAGAAGACCTGTTCTTTAAATTTGCCGGGATCAACCATCTGCATTGGCACCGGGTATTTGACAAGGATGGAACGGAACTTACGGAGAAAGTCATTGACGCGCTGTACGGGCCGAATGCCGACCCGGCCGTAGTTGTCGAAAACATTAAAAACATGCGTTTCTTATACGAACAAGTGAAAAATTTAAAAATGCTGCCATGCCCGTATCACCGTTATTACTACATGACGGATAACATGCTGAAAGAGGAGCTGGAAGCCTTCCATAACGAAGGAACGCGCGGGGAAGTCGTTAAAAGGATAGAGGCCAAATTGTTTGAACTTTATAAAGATCCGAATCTCGACCATAAACCGGAAGAACTGTCCAAAAGGGGCGGGGCGCATTACAGCGATGCAGCATGTGAAATCATTAATTCCATCTACAATAATAAAGGGACCGTAATGGTCGTGTCGACAAGAAACAACGGTGCCATCGATGACCTTCCTTATGATTGTGCGGTCGAAGTTTCAAGCATTATCCGGGCACACGGGGCAGAACCAGTCAACTTCGGTAAATTTCCGCCGGCCCAGCGCGGTCTCCTGCAATTGATGAAAGCGATGGAGGAATTAACGATTGAAGCCGCTGTGACCGGAGATTACGCAACGGCATTGCAGGCGTTCACGCTCAATCCGCTCGTACCCAGCGGCGATATCGCCAAAACTGTTTTGGACGAAATGTTGGAAGCGCATAAAGATTACTTGCCGCAGTTTTTCCCGAAAGAAGCTGCCGTACATTGAGTTGAATCAAATCATGTAAAAGGGATGTCCTGCCTGGGTCATCCCTTTTACATGTCAAGCGTAAGAGGAGAAAAACCTTCCGCCGATTTAGGAAAGTTTTTGTTTTACCGCCTTTTCTTTTTATTGTCCGAAAGAAGCGCTTGTCTTTTCACTACCGGTTCGAATGTGACCTGAACATGAAAGATGTTTTCTCCTTTTTCTGATACACCGGCCACTTTTCCTTTCCGGCCTTTTATTTTAATATCCTGGCCAGCAGTGGGAATTTCATCCATCAGCCGGCTCAGCACAAGCAGCCGGCCTTCAAAATAATGCACGACAGCCATTAAAATCTCTCCCATAAACTGTTTCTTTATACATATGAATGAGACAACATTTTGATTCATGGAACAGCATTTTGTGATGGATAATTGAACAAGTGGTCAAAGCATGCTAATTTGAAAGAAGCCGGATCAGGACTTTGAAAGCAGGATTTTCGTGTCAAACCATAACTCATTATACTTGGTTATTTTGCTATAACTGATCCCAAATCTTATTCAGTATGGAATATGACATCAGATAAAGAACCTTTAATTAATTTATTGACTTTTTATCTAAAATCAATCTGCCTTCAGCAACTAAATATGAATGTAAATCAGTTGTATCTCGTTATCATTGTGATGTAAATGAGTAGATTGTTGATTTGTTCCCAAATATTTCCTCTGTAATAGCGGATATTTATTGACATTACGTAGATATGTTTCATATAATTAAAACAATCGTATGAACATATGAATTATTGTTCATATATAAAAGGGTGTGACAAAATGAAAAACAAAATGATAACAGTAGAAGTATGTGAAGAAACTTGTGGCAGAACGATTATTCATGCAGAAGTCGTAGCAAAAGTTAAAGAAAAGATCCCAAGTATAGAAATCTTAACTGAGATGGCGGATCTATTTAAAATACTTGGGGATCGAACAAGAACACGTATTCTATACGCTTTATTTGAATCGGAAATGTGTGTATGTGATTTAGCGTATTTACTCGGTATGTCGCAATCTTCTATTTCTCATCAGTTGCGGGTATTAAAGCAAGCCAAGCTAGTAAAAAATCGAAAAGAAGGAAAAGTAGTGTATTATTCACTTGCTGATAGTCATATCATTCAGATTTTTGATCAAATATTGCAACACGTTAATGAAGATAAAATATAAAAGGGAAGAGAGACGAGAAACGGATGGAAGAGCAAAAACAGAAGATAAAGCGAGAATTTACGTTAGAAGGATTGGATTGTGCGAATTGCGCCATGAATATTGAAAATGGTGTAAAAGGAATAGCAGGTGTTTCAGCTTGCTCTGTTAATTTTGCAACCAAAACACTTACGTTGGAAACAGAACAAACAAAAGAGGAAACTGTTGTATCCGAAGTAAAGAAAAAAGTAAAATTGTTAGAACCGCATATTAACCTACAAGAAAAAGGAATCATTACTCGAACTTTATACTTAAAAGGATTAGATTGTACGAATTGTGCTGCAAAAATCGAACAAGAAGTGGGACAGCTAGAGGGTGTTACATCATCCATTGTTGATTTTGTTTCCAAAAAACTAATTTTTGTAAGTTCTAATCCATCTAACATAGATCGATTAGAAACAGAAGCGACAAAGATTATTAAACGATTAGAACCGGAAGTAGAAGTCTTGTCAGAATCGCACGATCATGAACGTGATCATTGCAATGATACCGGAAGTGAAGACACGAAAAAATTGTTAGTTCGATTAGGAATTAGTGCCATAATAGCCGGAATTGGGATGTTCGCACCTGTTTCCAGTACTGTACAGCTCGGATTGTTTCTTATTGCCTACATTATTATAGGGGGAGACATTGTTCTTAAAGCGGTTAAAAATATTCTGAGAGGGCAAGTGTTTGATGAGCACTTTCTAATGGCTCTAGCAACTATCGGAGCATTTGCCGTCAAGCAGTACCCAGAGGGAGTAGCTGTTATGCTATTCTATCAAGTAGGCGAATTATTTCAAGGGATTGCGGTTAATCGTTCCCGCAAGTCTATCAGTGCATTGATGGATATTTGGCCAGACTATGCTAATGTAAAGGTCGGTAATGATATTCAACGAGTGTCTCCAGAAGAAGTGAGAATTGGAGATCTCATTGTGGTAAAACCCGGTGAAAAAGTTCCATTAGACGGAAAAGTCGTAGAAGGTAGCTCTATGGTGGACACATCTGCTTTAACAGGAGAATCAGTCCCACGGGAAGTGGAAGCTGGAAGTGATGTGTTAAGTGGTTTCATTAATAAAAATGGAGTCTTAACGATTGAAGTTTCAAAAGGATTTGGAGAATCAACTGTATCTAAGATTTTAGACCTTGTCCAAAATGCAAGTAGTCGAAAAGCACCAACAGAAAACTTTATTACTAAATTTGCTCGTTATTATACACCTGTAGTTGTGATCGTTGCAGTTGCATTAGCCTTCATTCCACCACTTGTAATAAGTGGAGCGACGTTTTCAGATTGGGTGTATCGGGCATTGGTATTCTTGGTTATTTCGTGTCCATGTGCGCTTGTTGTTTCCATCCCACTCGGATTCTTCGGGGGAATTGGTGCTGCATCCAAAGCGGGTATCCTTGTAAAGGGTAGTAACTATTTAGAAGCTTTAAATGATGTGAAATATGTTGTATTCGACAAAACGGGTACGTTAACCAAAGGTGTATTTAACGTAACAAGTATCCATCCAACGGGTGCAATGTCTAAAGAAGAATTGTTGGAATATGCAGCGTTTGCAGAAGTTCATTCCGACCATCCGATTGCCCAATCTATTCGAAATGCATATGGACAAGTGATTAAAGAAGAAGCTATCCGAGGTTATAATGAGATCTCTGGACATGGGATTCAAGTAACAGTCAATGGAAAAGAAATCTTAGTTGGAAATGCAAAGCTCATGACAAAAGAACAAATCTCGTTCAAAGAGCCAAATGAAATTGGAACCATTGTTCATGTCGCAGTAGATAAACAATATGCGGGATACATTGTTATTTCAGATGAAGTAAAAGAAGATTCAGCACAAGCTATCCGTTCATTAAAGAAACTAGGTATTAAAAAGACAGTCATGTTGACGGGAGATGCCAAAACAGTCGGAGACATAGTAGGCAAAAAGTTAGGACTGGATGAAGTACATGCCGAATTGTTGCCGCAACATAAAGTAGCAGAAATTGAGAAGTTAGATGTACAAAAATCTCCAAAGGAAAAACTCGTGTTTGTCGGTGATGGTATTAATGACACACCTGTTCTGGCACGAGCAGACGTAGGCATAGCAATGGGGGGATTAGGTTCTGATGCAGCCATTGAGGCGGCAGACATCGTCATTATGACAGATGAACCTTCTAAGATCCCAACGGCCATTGGAATCGCAAGACAAACTCGTAAAATTGTCTGGCAAAATATTATGTTTGCTTTAGGAGTGAAGGGAATTTTCCTTCTATTAGGTGCTTTGGGGATTGCAACAATGTGGGAAGCTGTTTTCTCAGATGTAGGTGTCACAGTACTAGCCGTTCTAAATGCCATGCGGGTGTTACGAGTGAATCAAACTTTATAATAAAAAGCCAACCTGGTTTTAAGTCAATATTTTGGACACCGAAAAATGAAATTTAAATTATGATCCCATTCCATATTTTTCCTTTAATCTTTAGTTGCTTGACATGGAGCCTCTGCGGACGTGGTGTTTTGCGAAGGGCGAAAGGGACACATGATTTCTTTCGCATAGGCACCAGCCTACCACGCCCGCCACTCCATGTAAAGCAGACGCTTGTAACTATATGCAAAGATTTATGATGCCCCTTTGATACGATCTTCTACTTCCTGTGGTGCCATGTAACCAAGACAGCTATGAATCCGTTTCCGGTTGTACCAGCCTTCTATATATTCGAATAAGGCTCTTTTCGCTGAATAAAAGTTCAAATATTTAACTCTGTAAATCTCTTCTTTTTTCAGAATCGCATGGAAAGACTCAATGCAGGCATTATCATATGGGTAACCTTTTTACTGAAGGAGTACTTAAACTGCTTCTTTTCCATGTATTCAGCAAATTTTTCGCTTGTATACTGGGACCCCAAATCAGAATGCAAAAGGCCGTTGTGCTTGATAAGCATTTTCTACTGCCTTAAGGGCCAAATCAGTCGTCATATGGCGGTCAAAAGAGTAGCCGATAATCTTTCTGGTATGCAAGTCCATGACAGAAGCCAGGTAACTTTCAAGTGTAGTGATAGCAGGTAGGATGATTTTGTTTTTTCTTAGAAAATCTATGCATTCATGTAGTAGATGAATAGCACCCCCATTTTCCAAAGCTAATTGATGAAGATGCTTAAATGACATTCAATATTCTTTTAGTGTAAAAGTTACAAAGTCGTATTCATTACGAATTTCTTTCAAATGATCCCAAAGTGTATTTTCTCTTTGAGGATAAAGACTAAGCGAAGATGGAGTGGCACCGATTTGTTCGATATATAATGTATGATGAATCTGGGATGCTTTTGATATGAGTGTATGGCCAACCGGGATGCCGAAGAACGGCTAATTGAACGGCGAACCCTAAACGGTTTTCTTCTCTCCTTCGCTTATTTATAATTTCTAAATCTCGTTTGGAAAAAGTGTAGTAGGTTCCTTGTACCCACTAATCTTTAGGAATTTGCATAAAGGCCTGTCGCTGTTCCGGTGTAAGCAATTCTTTACCTCTCGCAATTTTCATACAGTATCATCTCATTCTGCAATTATTTTATATATCAATAGAGTGTAGTAGACTGATAAAATCATAGTTAAGAGTGTCTCATAAGACTTGTCTCAAAAACCGTGTCAGTTCGACTAGCCAAAATCCTTCAAGGCAATTTCAGCAATTGAACTAAATCGGAATGGATATTATTTTTGAAGAAAAAATTTCTGGAGCAACAAAGGATCGTGAGCAACTTCAAAAATGTTAGAGGATTTACAGGAAGGTGACATTATTTATGTTGCAGACTTAACTCGGATCACTCGAATTACGCAGGATTTATTTGGATTGATTACATACGGGGGAAAAAGGCCAGTTTAAAATCATTAAAGGATACCTGGTTAGATTTATCAGAAGATAATCCAAACAGCCAATTCTTAATTACGATAATGGCTGGTGTTAACCAATTAGAACAAGATCTTATTCGTATGCGTCAACGTGAAGGGATTGAACTGGCCAAGATAGAAGGAAAGTTTAAAGGCCGATTAAAGAAATGTCATAAAAATCAGCAGGTATGAATTATGCAGTAAAGCTATATAAAGAAGGGAGTACGACTGTAAAGCAAATTTGTGAAATTACAAATGGATCTAGAGCTTCATTATATAGAAAGCTACCGGAAGGGAACAAATAATCATTCCTTATTCCATTAAAGGGCCAGATTGTTGAGTAACATTTTGACTTTATTAAAGTATTTGGTGCCTTTATTACTGGCAATTCTGATAGAATATGTTTATAGAGGACGTGGCAGTGCTTTCAGTTCCGGGGGAGTCAACGAAGCACTATCCGTAAAGGAAGGTGTATTTGCTCAAAAAGAGAGAGCCGAGCAGATTTTTGCGTGGATGCTTGAGAAATTGCCAAACCTGGAGCCGCAAATCAAGTGGAACAAACCCACGTTTACCGATCGCGGCACATACATCATTATGTTTGCCACAGCAAAAAATCATTTGAGCATTTTACCCGAAAAAGAGACAATGGTGCATTTTGCCGATGAAATCGCCCAAGCTGGCTACAGCGCTTCTTCACGCTTGTTCCGAATTCAATGGACTGAACCAGTTAATTACGAATTGCTAGAGAAGATAATTGAATTTAATATCAAGGATAAGGCAGAGAATTCGAATTTTTGGCGGAAATAGCATAATATCGAAGGAGGAAGACATGGAAGTTTTTGAAAAATATTTAGCAGGTATCGATAACCCCGACCACCGCGACCGAACAGAGGAAATTTTGGCGTGGGTTGCTAATAAATTCCTAAATTTGGAACCGCAAATCAAATGGAATACACCAATGTTTGCCGATCACGGCACATTTATCATCGGCTTTTCCACAGCGAAGCATCATTTGAGCGTTTCACCCGAAGAAGTAGGCATTGCGCACTTTGCCGATGACATTGCACAAGCTGGCTACACCGCTACCAAAGGCTTGTTTCGAATTCCGTGGAATGAGCCGGTAAATTACGAATTGCTTGAGAAAATGATTGAATTTAATATTCAGGATAAAGCAGAATATACGAATTTTTGGCGGAAATAATACATCACGCCTTATCAAAAAACGCATAACACGAAAAAATGTCATGCGTTTTTGCAACTCAATTAAGGCGCCAACCGCTGATAATAAACGATTATTGATAACTAGTTCAAAAGATGTTCATTATCGTCTAAAAAATAGATAATTTGTTCAACAAAAAACTGGCGAAAAATTATGAGGAACTTAGAAGAGGAAGTGCCTAATAATTTTTTTATAGGAACTTGAAGGGAAGAACCCCTAACATTACGAAGAAATAAATTAGTTTACATAATATATATTATAAACAGTTCTGCAAAAAAGGTTCGTTTCTGTCTCAAAACAAGAGATTACTTTTAATAATGAGACAGAAACGGGTTTTTGCAATAGAACGCATTGTTCGTTCTATTCACTTGATCACACATATAGCATTAATCTTCGAGCCAGAGTACGTCATATTTCATTTTCATCCATTTTTTCATATTTTTATCATCATCCAAGCGCCTGTATTGCTCAATGATCCGGTCATAAATTTTCTCATTTTTATCAATCACCGACATACACTCACTTAAAAATTGGATGCTTTTTTCCGCATCATAATGTTTGTCCAAATAATATTCACACCATAATACTAAATTGATTAAATCGTTTTCAATGGTTTCACGAATTTCCATGAACCAATCATCATAAATGGCCGTTAAAAATCCGGGCTTTAAAATTGTCATAATTTGCTGGCATTTACGCCATTTTATCCCTTCGTTTGGCTCGTTTTTGGCTTCTTTAATCAAGTCCTGTAAGTCGAGCGTGTCGCTTGTAATATTGCCTGACAGGAAAACATTTTCCCGATCCATTGTAATAAATTGTTCTTTAATGTTTACCAATTTTTTTAAATAAGACAAATATACCCTTAAATTCTTTCTCGCTTGCTGCAGCGGTACATCCGGCCATAACGCCTCGCAAATTTGCTCTCTGGAAGCGGTTTGGTGAAAAACCAAATAAATCAGGATCTGCTTGGCACTTCTGCGATTCCATCCGTCCACGATTTCTTTCCCGTTAATGAAGACCCGAAAACGGTCTAGAAATTCGACCCGGATTTGCTTATACCATTGCGCTTTTTTGGCGGCCTGTTTGTATATCACTTTAGTGAATTTTATGGTCTGATCCCTTATGTTTGAAAAAAACGGGCTTGCCGCAACCTTGCTGGTATCCGGCAGAATAAAAGATAAAATGCGGGATGCGGTTGTTTTCGGGTTGTCTAATGTGACCAGCATTTTAGCGTCATTTACTGTTTGAAAAAATATATTTGGCTTCGCATATAAATGGAGGAACAAATAATGCGGCGGAAATATGCAATCCATGTCGCCGGATAAAATCAATACCGGAATTTTGATGGCACGCAAATCTTCCACCGGCGAAGCTTCCGCAATAATAGCGGCCAGACGGATGAATAGTTCCGGCTTTTGTATTTCCAGACAGTTTTTCAGTTTTTGGACTGCGGGATCTTCCGGGAAAAGCATGGTCATGTTTTCGACGAAATACATGGCAGGGAAAAAACGTCCGTTATTGCTGATTTGTACTTGGAACTGCCTTACCTGCTTTCCGATATGCGGCGGATAGCAAGGCAGTGACATCAAAACCAGGTGTTCAACGGACGATTCGTATAATCTGGCGTACTTTGCTGCAATTAATGCCCCAAAGCCGATGCCGGCAAGCCGGATTTTGTTTAATTGGAGGGTTTCCAATAAAACCTTTAAATCTTCCACAAATGTATCAAGTGTATAATCTTCCGCCCCCCTTTCCGCCTGTGTTTTCCCATGCCCTCTTAAATCATATAAAATCAATTGGAAATGCTGTTCTAAATGCGGAATAAGGTCATCGAATAGATGGTGGTCGCACATTGCCGCATGGACAAGGACCATGACACCGTCGCTGCTGTTTGGCTGTTTCTGTCTAATTGAGCAATAGACCTGCCCGTATCCGGTTTGAACGTACGGCATACACAAGCACCCTCCAACCTGATTGTGTAATGTAAGTGTAACGATGGGATTGCTACAATGTTTTTAAATAGCTTACATGATGCATCAATTTTGCATCTGTTTGCACCCAACTATGAATGTGTCACAGGAGTTTTCAACATGTATTCATTGGAACAATTCGAAAAGGATATTCAGGAAATTCTCGATAAATATAATGGCAATCAATGGATTCTTGACCGCCTCTTATTACATATTTTAGAAGATGAGTCGTTATCCCTCCAACAAAAAGCGTCTTATTTAAGAATTTTATTGAAGTATAAATCATAATTGCCGCCGGAATGACAAAAGGACGGCCCTCTTTTATATCCTTTCTTACGCTTTTACACTTTATGGATGTTTTAAAAACTGGAAATTGATGTAAGGCATTTTTTTGAAAAGTACCCTCTTATATTGTAAACCTTTTTTTGTGGTGCTACACTAAAGATTGCAAAGAATGGTAAGCGCTTACTAATCTTTGGGGTTTTTAATCTTTAAGACCAGGAGGAATGCACCATGTCAGGCAGAGTAGCAGTCATTACAGGCGCCGGCAGCGGGATAGGCCGGGAAACATGTTTAACATTTGCGCGCAAAGGCGAAAAAGTCGTCGTTGCTGATATTAATGAAGAAAAAGGGCTTGAAACGACCGAGCTGGTCAAAGCGGAAGGCGGAGAAGCTGTTTTTGTCAATACAGATGTTTCGAAATTTGAAGAAGTGGAAGCGCTTGTTGACCAGGCTGTGGAAACGTACGGATCTATAGATATTATGTTTAATAACGCCGGGATCGGGAAGATGGGACATGTCCTGAGTTTAAATATAGAAGATTATTTGCACGTGATTGATGTCAATCAGCACGGAGTGGCGTACGGCATTATTGCTGCCGGCAGGAAAATGCGTGACCTTGATATAAAAGGTGTGATCATCAATTCCGCTTCTGTTTTCGGATATTTGGCCAATTTCGGGACGTTCCCTTACCAAGCTTCCAAAGGCGCGGTCCGGATGATGACCCAAAACGCGGCATTGGAACTTTCCCAATACGGCATCCGGGTAGTCGGCATTGCCCCGGGCAGCGTGGATACGTCGATTATCCAGGCCTATAAAGATGCCGGAATGACGCAGAAAATGAAAGAACAGCAAATGCGGAAAGAATTGATCCGGCCGGAAGCAATCGCCAATGCAGTTTACCTGCTGACCCTCGAAGAAGCGGATGTCATCAATGGCAGCGTTGTTATGCTCGATGACGGCTATGCATCGTTTAAATAAACAAATAATATTCCCCTCATCATGCCGTTCAGAAGGACCCGTTTCCCTTTTGGACGGTTGTGTTTTGTTTCAGGCCAGCCGCGGCACACCATATTTTTTGGGGTGAAATCGATGAAAATTAGTGGCCCTGCAGTATGGAGAAATGCAAAATCAGCCTTTTGATATTTTTTAACCGGAAAATCCCTTCAGCAATTCATGTACCTCCTACAAGGTACGAAGAGAATAAACGGATGACCTTCCCTCCTGCTTTTCTAAACAACTGTATTCCTGCACCATTTTTGACGTTTTTGTGGCGGTTTATGTTACAATATTCGTACAGCTCTCATTTTTACTTTTTGCCAGGCTGTCGGCCTCCTTGCTTCTGGAGGTTTGGAAGAATTTTTAGGAAAGCGGGAGTATGTATGGGAAGTCAATCTTTTTCTTCGGCGCCGCTACAGGCTGAAAATCTGCTTTACCGGCGTGCGCTTTATACGTTCAGCGGAGCACACTTTTTGAACGACCTGGTCACTACCGGCATGGTGCCCGCTCTGGTCGTCATGTATAAGCATGCGTTGGATTTAAATTATACGCAATCCACGTTAATCGTGCTCGTTTCTTATTTTGCTTCGTCCGTGACACAGCCGGTCTTTGGCATGCTGACAGACCGCAGGCCGCGCGTCTGGCTTTTTTCGCTTGGGGTCTTTTTGTCCATCTCCGGACTTGCCTTTACTGCGGTTGCGCCGTCCCTTGGATGGCTTTTAGTATGCATTGCCGTATCTGGATTCGGTTCGGGTGTTTTTCATCCTGAAGCTTCACGGGGCACGCATTTTGCGTCCGGCTTGAAAAAAGGATTGGCGCAGGCCATTTTCCAGGTGGGCGGAAATGCTGGCCAGGCTGTCGGGCCGTTAATGATTCCGCTCTTTTTGGCCCATACCGGCATCCACGGCCTCATCTGGCTGCTTCCGGTCGCATTTTTATCGCTCATCTTGACAGTTCCGCTGCTCGGCTGGATGAACGGCAAAGTCCAGAATATCAAACGCACTAAAAAAGAAATGGCCGGAAAAAACCATATTCCCGGCGTCATTCTACTCGTCCTTGTGATCATTTTACGTTCCTGGTGCCAGGTTGGCGTCGTTATTTTCCTGCCGTTTTATCTGAAACATGCAAGCTTGGAAACGACTGAACTGCTGAATTTTGTGTTTGTCGGGGCCGGTGCGCTCGGCACGCTTTTTGGCGGGATGATTTCGGACAGGGTCGGGATGAAACGGCTGCTTGTTGTTTCCATGTTCCTAGCCACGCCGTTTGCGCTTTTGCTTCCGCATTTAAGCGGCTGGCTTTCCGTTTTGGATTTGCTCTGTTTCGGCTTCAGCGTCTTATCAAGTTTTTCTGTCGGCGTGGTTTATATGCAGAAGCTTCTGCCGAAAAATATTGCCCTGGCGTCTGGCCTGTCAATCGGCTTTGGCGTTGGCGCGGGCGGAATCGGTTCTGTGTTTATGGGCGGCATTTCCGACCTGTTCGGCGTTGCGGCTGTATTTACCATCCTGTCGTTTTTGCCGATGATCGGGGCCATTCTTTCTTGGTTCCTGCCGAATGAGAAAAAACTTGCTTCTTAAAAAGTCATATAAACATTAACGCATGTTTCTGCAGTGGGCTCGTAAAAACAATGCAGCTTATACCGGTCAACGAACGGCTGGTTGTACCATGTGGGCGGGCAGTCCCCTTCCGGCCTGAAATACCATAAACTGTATTTTGCCGGCCAGTACCTTTCCCCGTTCACAACACGCTTCGCGAGCCGCCGTTCAGTTTCCCTTGCCCGCTGGTAAAAATAGCCATGGATTACCGCCTCAAAAGCGTGCGGCTGATAAACCATCTGCGGGATCGTCCGTATGCCGATAAAATCTGAACAGTTGGCCCTGATCCGGTTAATGCCGACATTGCCGACAAGCAGCATACCTAGCTGCCCCTCCCCTTCTGCTTCTGCCCTTAAGAGCCGCGCCAATAAATCGATATCTGCACTCGTTGCTTTTACAACTGCCATTTTGAACCTCCCTGTTGCTTTAAGCTGTTTTATCACTGCACAGGTTCCGTTTTTTATCCTATTCCGGCTGGAACATGAATAGAACCAAAAATAGAAAGTTTATCTTCGGTATCTTTTCTTACAATCTGCTTGCTTCCGCAGTTTCCTGTTTCTATAATAAACTACTAAATAAATGCAACAAACGCCATGCATTCGCGAAAGAAAGGGGTAATGGCGGTGGAAATGGAACTATTGAAAAAAAGGATACTGGTGGCGGTCGGGGAAATCCCTGCAGATACAGTCATTAAAAACGGAAAAATCATCGATGTGTTTAACCTTGAAATTTTATCCGGGGATATTGCCATTACCGATGGGACCATTGCCGGAATCGGCACTTATGAAGGCAAAGAAACAATTGATACGGGGGATTGCTTTGTCGTACCGGGGCTGATTGACGCCCATGTCCATATTGAGTCTTCTATGGTATGCCCTTCTGAATTTGAAAAAGTCGTTTTGCCGCACGGTGTGACTGCAGTTGTGGCGGATCCGCATGAAATCGCAAATGTGCTCGGGGAAGCCGGCATTACTTTTATGCTGGAAAATTCCGAAGGGCTGGATTTGGATGTGTTTTTTATGCTCCCTTCATGCGTGCCCGCCACACCTTTTGAACATGCGGGCGCCGTTTTATTGAACGAACAGCTCTCCCCCTTTTACAAACATCCGAGGGTGCTCGGCCTTGCAGAAGTAATGGATTATCCAAGTGTGAAAAATTTGGATCCGCAAATGCTCGAAAAACTTGTTGCTGCTTCCCCGTATAAAATTGACGGGCATGGTGCCGGGCTGGACCGGGCCGGTATCAATGTTTTTGCTGCAGCGGGTATACAAACGGACCATGAGTGTGTCACGCCGGAACAGGTGAAAGAAAGGCTCTCCAACGGAATGTACGTCATGCTCCGACAAGGTTCCGCAGCGAAAAATTTAAAAGACCTGCTTGTTGCGGTGAATGACAGTAACCGCAGCCGTTGTATGTTTTGCACAGATGATAAACATTTGGACGATCTGATTGCAGAAGGGAGCATTGACCATCATATCAGGCTAGCTGTGGAACAAGGATTTAATCCATTGGCAGCCGTGCAGATGGCAACCATTAATGCGGCACAATGTTTCGGCCTGAAACATAAAGGCGCCGTCGCCCCCGGCTATGATGCAGACTTGATATTTGTGGAAGACTTGGACCGGTTTACGGTCAAAGCCGTGTATAAAGCCGGAAAGTGCGTGGCGAGAGATGGAAAACTGTTAAAAGAAGTTAGCCTGGATCAACTGGCCGGAACTATTTCCTCGTCCGTTTTTATCCGGGAAATCACGGAGGAAGATTTGTGCATCCCGGTCAGGAAAGGCCGAAAAGCCAATGTGATTGAAATTATACCGAATCAGATTGAAACACGCAAAAAGGTGATGGAAGTTCCATCAGCAGGCGGGGCTTTTATGCCATCAACAGAACAGGATCTTGCAAAGCTGGCGGTGATCGAACGCCACCGGGCAACCGGGCATATCGGCCTGGCCATCTGCAAAGGGCTTGGCATCAGGACAGGTGCGGTTGCTTCCACCATCGCCCATGACTCCCATAATCTCATTGTGGCGGGTGTGAATGATGAAGACATCCTGCTCGCCATTGGAACGTTGAAAAAAATCGGCGGCGGGCTGGCTGTGGCGGATCAAGGGAAGCTGCTTGCTGCGATGCCGCTTCCAATTGCCGGGTTAATGTCCGGACAAAGCACCGAAAAGGCAGCCGCGCAATTTGCCGCGGTCAAGGAAGCCTTACGGGAAATTTGTGAGGACAAGGGATTTGATCTGCTGCTGACGCTATCATTTTTAAGCTTGCCGGTGATCCCGGAATTGAAAATCACTGATTTGGGGCTGTTTGATTCTGTCACTTTTCAGCATATCGCCGTTTCTGCCCCAAGCTAAAAACGGAACCGGCCGGAATTTGCGGCCGGTTCCGTTTTTCAAAATTTCGTTTTCAAAAAAACTGGGCAGTGGTCGCTCCCCATTACTTCCGGATAAATGCCGGCATCTTTTAAATCATCGCACAACCTTTCCGAAACGATAAAATAATCAATCCGCCATCCGATGTTCCGTTCCCTGACTTTATTCATGTACGACCACCACGTATAGGCCCCCTCAAGATCAGGATAAAAATAACGGAACGTATCGATAAAACCGCTGTTCAGCAAATCGGTCATTTTTTCGCGTTCTTCATCCGTAAATCCTGAATTTCCGATGTTTGTTTTTGCGTTTTTTAAGTCAATTTCCTGGTGGGCGACATTCAAATCCCCGCACATGATCACCGGTTTACGGCAGTCAAGGTCCTTTAAATACGTTCGCATCTGATCTTCCCATTGCAGACGGAAACCGAGGCGGGACAAATCACGCTGTGAATTGGGTGTATATACATTAACCAGATAAAAGTTTTCATATTCCAGCGTCAGGATCCGGCCTTCCGGTTCCGTATCTTTTTCCCCGACGCCGTAATGCACTGACAGCGGTTGTTTTTTTGTAAAAACAGCTATCCCCGAGTAGCCTTTCCGTTCAGCGTAATTCCAATATTGAAAATATCCATTCAAATCAAGGCTGATCTGCCCTTCCTGCAACTTCGTTTCCTGTACGCAAAAAATATCGGCATCCGCCTGTTCAAAAAAGTCTAGAAACCCTTTTTTGACGCAGGCGCGCAGCCCGTTCACATTCCATGAAATAAGTTTCATCCCCTGTTTCTCCCCTTCTTTATCTGTTTTTTAATTGTACAAGCGGCCGGTATATCTTAACCATTTCCTCTAATTTCATCCGGACGAGGCCGCTTGATGAAGGGGCGACAAAATCGATCGTTCCCGGCACAACGAGCGGATTTTGGCCCCCCAGCCCGCCGCCTTTTTTTGCTGAACTGCTGGTAAACGCCTTTTTCGACATAGCAGACGATTTTAGGCTGGTACTGTTCAATTTTCTTTTTCAAGATGCTGCGGCCTTCTTCATATTCTTTCTTAGTAATTTCATCAGCAGCTTTCGTCGGGCGTGCAACGATATTCGTTAAGCCGTATTCCAACTCGAGAAGCCCAGCATCTTCTTCCAGTTTGTATTGTTTCGGCATCAACCCGGAATAATAGAGGATTTTCCAGAAACGGTTATTCGGGTTGGCGTAATGGTGGCCGTTTTTCCCCAATTTTAAACTTGGGTTGAATCCGACGAATAAAATATCTAAATTTTTGGAGATATAATCCGGCACCACTCCCAATAAACTCCCTCCTGTTTTTAAAAATTAAGGTGTTTTAATTCCCGGTAAACAGCAGCAACATCTTCTTTTCCGGCGCCGTTAGCTTTTGCATTACGGTATGTTTCTTCAACTGCACCGGCAAGCGGAAGCGACATGGCGTTTTTTTCTATTTCCGCCTTGGCAAGGCCAAGGTCTTTTGACATCAGTTCCAGCATGAAAGTGGCAGGGAACGTTTCGTTAAGGAAAGCATTCTTCTTCATTTGGAAAATCGGCGTGTTGCATGCGGAAGCCGAAATCATTTCAATGATATTTTCTTTTTTCAGCCCGAGTTTTTCCCCGAGCAGGAGCGCTTCAGATGCGCCCTGGATAATCAGCCCGAGCAACAAATTGATCGATAATTTCGCGGCGCTGCCTTTCCCGTTTTCTCCAAAATGAATGACCGTTTTTCCAAGTACATCAAAAATCGGGCGGCAAACATCTACTTGTTCTTTTTCGCCGCCGACGAGAATCACGAGGTTACCTTCTTTCGCCGGCTGGACAGAGCCCGAAACAGGCGCATCCATGAAGTGGCCGCCTTTTGCTTTAACCCATTCGGCAAAACGAACGGAATCGTCGGGGCTAACAGTGCTCATATCGATCACCGTTTTTCCTTCCGATAAACCGGAAAGAATACCGTTTTCTGCCCGCAACACTTCTTCCACCGCCGCATTATCCGTCAGCATTGTCACAATGACATCCGCTTTTTCTGCAATTTCTTGCGGTGACGTACATACCGTTGCCCCAGATGAAGCCAGCTCTTCCGTTTTGGATTGCGTGCGGTTGTATACAAATAACTCGAACTTTGCATTTAAAATACGTTTGGCCATTGGGCTTCCCATATGGCCCAGTCCGATCCAGCCAATTTTCATTTCAAAAACCTCCAAATATGGACACGATTGGCCCCAAAACAGCATGCTTCGGGGAATATTCCTTTCTTATTCTAATGTTTGCAGAAAAAGAGGGCAAGAAATACGCAATTTTTGTAGATGTTTTCCGTGTTTGTAAATAGGAAAAAGTGGTACTATCCAGATGCAATTACGGTAACGCCACCATAAATCATCCTATTGGGAGTGATCATGATAATAATCAAAGCAGGAAGCTGGAAAATGTTAACTTTTTAAGATATGATGTCAATTATAAAAGCAATCAGCCGGAGAAATATGCTGAGAAAACAGTAAAAGGCGCCTTTAGAACTGGGCGTCTTTTCCCATGCTTATGAAAGTATTTCTTGATACAGCTGAACATACTCATTTGCGGACGCTTTCCAGCTGAAATCAAGGCTCATCGCCCTTTCCGAAAGCGAACGCCATCTTTTCGGCTGGTAACGGAAAAACCAGACCGCCCTTTCGACCGTATACAGCATATCGTGGGCGTTATAATTCGCAAATGAAAAACCATAGCCTTCGTCCGTAAATTCGTTGTAAGGCTGAACGGTATCTTTTAGCCCCCCCGTTTCGCGCACGAGCGGCAAAGTGCCGTATCGCATCGCGAGTAATTGCCCGATGCCGCACGGTTAAAATTTGGAAGGCATTAAAAACAAATCACTGCCTGCATAAATTTTATGGGATAACGGTTCATCAAAATAAATATGTACGGACACTTGATCCGGATACTCGCCGGCAAGATGCCGGAATGCTTCTTCATAATGCCATTCCCCAGTGCCGAGGAGCACAAACTGGACGTTCTGCCCCAATATTTCATGGATGACGCGCAGCACCAGGTCAATCCCTTTTTGTTCCACGAGCCTCGTAACCATTGATACAACGGGGATATTGGCATCAACCGGCAAATGTAGCGCTTCCTGCAGTGCTTTTTTATTCTCCAATTTGCCCGTATAATCATTGTATGTAGAAAACAACGCCGGATCGGTTGCCGGATTGTATGTATCCGTATCGATTCCGTTTACGATCCCTTTCAGCCGGTTGCTTTTCATCCGCAAAAAGCCGTCAAGATGCTCCCCGTAATACGGCATCTGGATTTCGGAAGCATATGCCGGACTGACGGTCGTAATATAGTCCGAATAGGCAAGCCCTGCTTTTAAATAGCTTGCATTGCCGTAAAACTCGAGCCCGTCAACATGGAAATACAACTCGCTCAAATCAAGCAGATCAGACAGCACACTTTTCGGAAATACACCCTGGTAGCGCAAATTAAGGATTGTAAACATCGTTTTGATTCCTTTATAAAAAGGGTGGCTGTTGAAATGTGCTTTTAACAGGACGGGAATCGGCCCCGCCTGCCAGTCATGGCAATGGATGATATCCGGTTTTTGCTGCAGATACGGAAGGGCTTCAAGCACCGCCCGTGAAAAAAATGCAAACCGTTCGCCGTCATCAAAAAATCCGTAACTGCCGTGCCTTTTAAAATAATACTCGTTATCCAAAAAATAATAACGGATCCCGCCTTCTTCCAGCGTTTCAATGCCGCAATACTGGTTCCGCCAGCCGACTGGGACCGTGATGCTGGTCATGAAAGAGAGGCGTTCTTTCACTTCCGGTTTTAGATCTTCGTATTTCGGCAGGATGACAGATGTGTTCACGCCGAGTTTTTTCAGGGATTTAGGCAATGCGTGAATCACATCGCCCAACCCCCCTGTTTTAATAAATGGTGCGCATTCTGATGCTGCAAACAATACGTTCATGGCTGATCCTCCGTCAAATGATTTCTTTTTTTCTCAAAACTTTAGGGTGCGACGGTGTTCCGACAACAACTTTATGCTGGGTGACGGCCACCTGTTTGTCGGCGATGACATTTTCCAGCACTGCGTCATCCTCCACTTCTGTTTTTTGCATGACGATGCTGTTTTTGACAACCGCACCTTTTTTGATTTTTACGCCGCGGAATATGATGCTGTTTTCCACGGTCCCTTCAATATCGCTGCCGTTCGCGATAAAAGAATTTGTGACACGGGCAGCTTGTCCGTATTTTGTCGGCGGTTCATGTTTAATTTTTGTATACACTTCCCAATCTTCATAAAAGAAAGCGCGGATCGTATCCGGATTGAGCAGGGCCATGTTAGCGGCATGGAAACTGTTCATCGAGTGGATGAAAATCATATTTCCTTTATGATTAAAAGCTTTTATGTTGTATTTATGGACATTCGCTTTAATCGCGTCTTTTAAAAAGTCGACTTCGCCGTTTTCATAGCAGGTTTGGATCAAGTCCATGAGCAATGATTTCGGCAGCACATATGTCTCGAGGCAAACACAGTCGCCTTTTTGCGGCGCCGTGAACATATCAATATCCAGGATGTTCCCTTTCTTGTCCACAGTAACCTGGTGGTAATTCGGCTTTTGGATCGGATCCCCGTCATATTCCCTGTAGACGATCGTGATATCCGCCTGCGTTTTTTCATGAAACTCTAGTAAAGCGGCTACATCCAGTTTGCTGACTTGGTGCCCTGGAGAAATAATGACAAGATCTGCCGATGTCCGTTCAAAAAATTCCCTGTGGTCATAAAACCCTTGGATATCGCCCCTTAGTTTGGCATCATCTGAAACGGGCGGCAAAATAAACAGCCCGCCATTATGCCGGTCCAGATCCCATTCTTTCCCTGAACCGAGATGGTCCAAGACCGATCTGCCGTTATCTTTCGTAAAAACGGCAACTTGCGAAATTTCGGCATGAATAAAATTGGAAAGCACAAAATCAATGAAACGGTAGCGCCCCCCAAAAGGAACGGAAGCGAGGCAGCGGTGAAGCGTCAATTCTTTTAAAATCGGTTTTTCGTTGATTAAGTTGATAACCCCTAGCACATTCGTCATATCCATCGTCCCTTTTCTTATAAAACTTCTTTTATGTCTGTTTCTTCCATCGTTTGCGGGCAGCTGTAGAGCCGTACTTCGTTTGCTTTTAACGGCGCGATTTTTTTTCCGCTTTCGATAATCGTATTGCTTGCGATAATGGCATGCTCTATTGTGACATTATTTCCGATTGTGACATTCGGCATAATCACCGAGTCTTTAATAAAGCTGTTTTTTCCGACATAAACAATGTGCGAGATCACCGAGTGGCATATATTTCCGTATATCCAGCTGCCCTCGTTGATTAAAGAATTTTTGATATTCGCTTCCGGCGCAATATACTGGGGCGGATGGTTCGCATCCCCGGTAAAAATCCTCCAATCCGGGTCGTCCAGTTCAAAAGCCGGCTCGTCTTCCAATAAATCCATATGGGCTTCCCAGAAGCTTTGTACTGTGCCGACATCTTTCCAGTAGCCGCTGAACTGATATGCATATATTTTATTTTTATCTTTCAGCATTTTTGGAATAATATCTTTTCCGAAATCATTAGATGAACCACTGTTTTTCTCGTCCTGGACCAAATATTGGCGCAAAAGCTTCCAATTAAATAAATAGACGCCCATAGAAGCGAGATTACTTTTTGGGAACTGCGGTTTTTCCTCAAACTCTACGATTTTTCCTTCGGAGTTGGTCACCATAATGCCAAAGCGGCCAGCTTCCTGCCAAGGGACTTCGATGACAGCGATGCTCACCTGTGCCCCTTTTTCAATATGGTATTTCAATAATTTACGGTAATCCATTTTATATATATGGTCGCCGGAAAGGATCAGCACGAATTCCGGGTTGTAATGGTCAATATAATGGATATTTTGGTAAACCGCATTGGCCGTGCCTTTATACCATTTTCCGCCGTCTTTTCCCACATACGGGGGCAATACGGCTGCCCCGCCGTAATTCCGATCCAAATCCCATGCCCTGCCGTTCCCGACATAGGAATTTAAAATATGTGGTTCATACTGCGTCAGCACCCCGACCGTGTCAATACCTGAGTGCATGCAGTTGCTTAACGAAAAATCTATAATTCTATATTTTCCTCCAAAAGGTACTGCAGGTTTTGCAAGCTGGGAAGTCAAATCGCCAAGCCTTGTCCCCTGCCCGCCTGCTAGTAACATTGCCATCCATTTCTTTTCCATTATTTTTTGCCACCCCTTCGCCGTTTTGCTGTTAGTTTTTTGAATATGACCGCACTTAATGGGGGAATGCTGATTTCCATGCTGTAAGGCTGATTGTGGAAAGGCTTTTTATCCACTTGAATTGCATTTTTATTTAGCAGCCCCCCGCCACCAAACCGTTCGTCATCCGTGCTAAAAATTTCAATATATTTTCCATACGAAGGGACGCCGATCCTGAATTTTTCATATGCTACTTTTGAAAAATTACATAAAACAATGCAATAGTCACCTTTTCGTTTCCCTCTCCTAATAAAAACTATGATGCTTTGCCGGCTATTATTCGGGTCTATCCATTCAAAGCTTTCCTGCTCGTGGTCCAGCCGCCACAAACTTCTCATTTCTTTATAAAAATCATTAAAATCTTTTGTAAACCGGAAAAATTTCTGATGGGTTTCGAATTCAAACAAGTTCCAATCCAATTGCGTCAAGTCTTTCCATTCATCAAACTGGCCGAACTCACTGCCCATGAATAGTAATTTTTTTCCCGGATGCGTCATAAAGTAAGCGTATAATAGGCGCAAGTTTGCAAATTTTTGCGAAAAATCTCCTGGCATCTTGTTTAGCAGCGATCTTTTCCCGTAAACCACTTCATCGTGCGAAAAAGGCAGCACATAGTTTTCGGAAAAAGCGTAATGCATGGAAAATGTCAAAAAGTCATGGACTTCCTGCCGTTTTTCCTCCGCCGTCTGCATATAGCGGAGCACATCATGGACCCAGCCCATATTCCATTTAAAATTAAAGCCGAGGCCGCCTGCGTATGTAGGCGCTGTGACGAGCGGCCAGGCCGTCGCTTCTTCCGCCATCATCAGCGCGTGGGGGAATTTCTTAAAAACGGCTTCGTTTAATTTTTTCAAAAAAGCGACAGCTTCTAAATTTACATCGCCGCCGCATTGGTTGGTGATTTTTTTCGCGTCCCCCCTGTCATGGTTTAAATAAATAAGAGACGAAACAGCATCCACCCGAAATCCATCAATATGGTAAACATCCATCCAAAAAATGGCATTTGAAATTAAGAAGCTGGATATTTCGGGTTTTTGAAAATCGAAGTTATATGTACCCCAAATCGGCCTTTCCGCTTTATCGGGATCAGCGGGCTCATAAAGCGGCGTCCCGTCAAAACGCCCCAAGCCGTGTGCATCTTTGCAAAAATGGACAGGAACCCAATCCAAAATCACACCAATGCCGTTTTGATGGCATTTGTCGATGAAATACATGAAATCATCCGGTTTCCCGTAGCGGCTTGTAGGCGCATAGAACCCCGTGATTTGGTAACCCCAGGAACGGTCAAAAGGATGTTCCATGATCGGCATGAGTTCAATATGTGTGTAGCCGTGATCCGCAACATAGCCAATTAACATGTCCGCTATTTCGCGGTAGGTGTAAAAATCGCCGTTTTCCTTCTTTTTCCATGAGCCGAAATGCATTTCGTAAATCAACATCGGTTCATGGTACGGATCGTATTTCGCTTTATGGGCCATCCACCTGTGGTCGTGCCATTTATACTTTCCAAGGTCGTGAACAATGGAAGCGGTGCGCGGACGGACTTCTGAATAAAAAGCATACGGGTCGGCTTTTAAAAATTTCTCCCCTTTTGGCCCGGTGATTTCATATTTATACAGTTCGCCCGCCCGGAGCCCGGGAACAAACAATACCCAAATACCCGAATCCTTTACTTTCTGCATCCGGTGCTTGCTGCCGTCCCAGTCGTTAAAATCACCGGCAACGGACACAGCTTTCGCATGCGGGGCCCAGACTGCAAACCGTACGCCTTTTTCTCCGCCCACTTCCGCCACATGCGCACCAAGCATGTGGTAACTTTCATAAAGTGTTCCTTCATGAAACAAATAAAGCTCAAAATCAGTAGGAGCGATTTGTTGCGAATCTTTCACTGTCTTTACCAATGTCACACCTCCGCCTAATCAGCATATTTGTTTATATTCGTTAGGAATTTTATGAATCCTGCAAAAAAAAGCAGTCTAGTTTTGTCGAATTCATGATATTTACAAATTTATTCAAATATTTCCGTTTTCACATTTTTTTGGGGGATTGTTGGGAAAAATAAAAAAGCTGTTTTAAATTCCGCGCCGCATTTTCAATGTAAAAGAATATGCAGGCACTTTTAAAACAGCTTTTTTATTTTTCCCGGAATTGTGGTTTTTTTTTAGTTAACATTCATTGTTTTTAAAAACTGATACGCTAACGAAACCGACCAGGCGAGCGGGTTGTTCGCATTCGGTTCGTATTTTCCGCCAATGTACAACTCCGGCACTTCCCAATTTTCCGTAATGACGCTTTTCGTTTTTTCCACATATTCATTCGCTTTATCATACATACCCAATTCGTAGAAGCACAAACCGAGCCATGGAAATCCGAAGCACCACTCGGCTTCGCTGCCTTCGTTGTAATATTTGTCATTCACATAGCGTATGCAGCCGTATTTGCGTTCAAGCGTCGTTGTAATATCTTCCAGTATCCTGAGCGCCATTTGCCGGTCAACAAGCCGGTAAGGATAGATCAAGGACAATAAGGCCAGGTCGGTCGGTTTAGTGGCGCTTTCCCGCGGCAACAGCTTTTCGAGCGTTTCTTCCCCTTTTTCGATCAGTTCGTCTTTCACATTAACAAGCATTTTAACAGCTTTTAAACCGGCTACACATGCCCCGACACTCGAAGCATGGACTTCCATGTTTTCTTCCCACATACCATTGTCTTCTGCCTGCCAATACTGCAGGCATTCCAAATAATCGACAAGTTTTTGGATCACATCCAGGTCTTTTTGGCTGCGGATGATTTTCTGGCCGTGGTGGATGCCCTCGCCCACCCCCCAAAGGAAAGCGCCGACCGCATCGTTTTGCGCATGGCCCCATTCCTGCGGGAGTTCCTCAAGGTCTGTGGAATAGCGTGCATGGATATATTCGAACAAATAACGCGGTTTTTTCTTCGTATGGATATCGAGTTTCCATTCGTAGCGGATAAACATATCCAGCAATGCATGGTAAGCTTTTTCATAATACGGGGATGGCGTAGCTAAAAAAGGCAGTACGGTATAAACAACATCTCTGATCCACACATAATGGTATTCCGGAGACAGGCTGGCGGTAAAGGCGCCGTTCGGCAGTCGCATGCGTTCAATGACCTTAACGGCTTTCTCGATGTTCACTGTTTTTCACCTCCAAAAGTTGATCCATACCATTAGTGTTGGCAAGAAAGTTACCATTTATAACCATTTCAAAATCTGCGTCACTCCCCCTATGTAAAGCGCTTTCAAAAATAAGAATTTTTTCCGCCATACCTCTTTTCACCCATCAGTCCGCCGGAAAAGGTGTCGATGTCGAGGTACTTCCCTTCCTTTAAACCGGCTGTTTTTTTCTATATATTATGTTTGAACTTATTGGATGATTATTTTGAATGCCTAATCGGGCCCGATTTTGTGCCAATTCCGTAGCAATTTTTATGTGTGTTTCCTTGATTTCATTCAACGTCTGGGGAATGAAAACCGTATTCCGTATCAATGTTCTTTCATTTCGCCTTTATCCTTAACTGTTATATATATATATATGTGTGTTATCAGCACATTGTGTTATAAGTATGATGACGTGTTTTGTACCAAGAGTTTAGTGTGATAATTCTCTTTTAGCGCAATGTGTAAGATGATTGTTATTTTGCACATTGTGATTAGTAAGATGTGTAATTTTTCTCACATCTGTACAACCTAAATTTGATATTCGTTAAAGAATATCAATAGGGTATCCAAATCCTTCCAAGAGGTGATGGTATGAGCTACAAAGATCAGCTGGACCCGCATTCCGAGTTGTTCCACCATAATTGGACGCGGCGCAAGCATACAAAATCCCAGGTGAACGGACAAACGGAAGTCACCCAAAACACGATCATCTTGAGGAGCAATGCAAAAGCGCATCGCTGGTGAGGATACAAAAAAAGCCGGGTGGTTTGCCCGGCTTTTTTGTTTGGGACGGAAAAATCCGGTTTTTTAATTTGTCCCCTTGTTTTTCTTTGTTTGTCATGATATAGTAGTGAAGCGATGAGCTGAAATGCGTAAGCCGGCAAGGCCCTGTTACAGGGTGCATAATGTGGAGTGCAGTCTTTGCCGCCGCATCGAATGTTTAAAAAAGCGCCCCGGATCGGGCGCTTTTTTGTTCTGCAATACACGTTAAGCCTGCTTTTCAAGAGCCGGCACGTAAGTTTCTTCCCTCCACGCCTGGTAAAGGGACTGAAGAATAATGTCAACGGTACGCACTCCTGAAATGGCATACTTCCGGTTAATGACAATGACCGGTGCACTGTCGATACCGAGCATGTTTGCTTCCGATTCATCTTGTTTCATGTTCTCCATGTATGCGTCCGAGTTTAATAACTGTACCATTCCAGCCTGATCGAAGCCGGATTTTTGGAGAACTTCTACCAAAAATCCCCTGTTTGGCGCAGGATGTCCGGCATATACTTCGAATAAGGCCCTCGCCATTTCAAATTGCTTTCCATTTTCTTGTGCAAAATGCAAAAGCCTGAGGCTGTCCATGATATGCCTGCTTCTCTCTTTTTCCCCATCCAAGATGGATATGGAACTGCGGATTTCAAACTGTACTTTTTCCTGATGGCCAAATTGTTCCAGTGCCTGTCCCAGCCTTAAGAAAGCAAGATAACAGTCCCGGGAAGAAAAATCCGACCATAATTCAACTTTCATATCTCCATTGCTCCCTTTATTGCCTCTTTTATTACCAGATTTATACTTTTTTACCAGCAATCAACAAATCATGCATGCGCCCGCCGAGTTCTGCGACTTTCGGGAGACTTCCCCATTCTTCAAAACCAAAATGGGCAAACAGTTTTAAACTGGCTTGGTTTTCCCTGAAAATAAAGCCGAGCAATGTTTCAACCTGTAACTTGGGGCAGGCATTCACCATTTTTTTCATCAAAAATTTTCCGATTCCTTTTCCCCTATATTTTTCGGCGATATAAATGCTCACTTCGGCAGTTGACCTATAAGCGGGCCTTCCGTAAAAATCGCTTAAACTGATCCATGCTGCAATTTCGCCGCCCAATTCCATCACCCAAAGCGGCCGGGCATCCGGGTTATGCTGCTTAAACCACGGCATTCTTTCTTCCACTGTTACCGGAACTGTATCGGCAGTGATAATGCCGTTTCCGATGTATGCATTATATATGTCTAAAATCGCTGGCAAATCCCGGACATCCGCGTTTCTGACGATGCTGTTATGTATCATAGCCCAAAAACCTCTCAACTGAAATAAAGCACGGCCCCGCCGCAAGCAGGTTGGATCTATGAGGGGCCGGCTATAAACACCATTCTATAATAAATTACCTGAAAAGAACAGAATTAATTTTCCGTGAAGGCTTACCGCTTTACCGTATCCAAGAAATTTTTCAGGATGCTTGCGGTCAACCCCCATATGACATAATCTTTATAATAATAAAAATATTCATCCATCTTATGCGTATTCCATTTATACGCTTTTCCGCCCCGGATAAGATGAAATGGAAAATCCTGGTCCGGTTCCACCTTGAATTGGAGACGGTAGCACTCCGGCTCCGTTTCTGCCAAATACGAAAGCGGTACAGTGAATAATTTTTTCACTTCGTCCGAGTTCGGATGAAATTCCGTATGGGGTAAAAATCCTGCATACGGGAAAACGACGCGGTTCCCGTAAGATGAGACGACATAGTCAAGCGGCACCACATCCCGGATCATCGACCCATCAATCCGCAGTTCTTCGGCTGTTTCCCGGATGGCGGCCGCCTGCGCATCTTTATCAGTCCTTTCAATCCTGCCGCCGGGAAAACAAATTTCCCCCGGTTGTTTTTTTAAATGTTCCGCCCTTACTTCAAATAAAACATGGAGCCCGTCGCCCATCTTGATAAGCGGCAGCAGTACTGCAAACCGGGATAAACGCTCCATCCCCAATACAGATGGCTGCCGGTTCTTAAATTTCGCCAAAATCTTTTCTTCATCCAAAGCATTCCCCCCTTTTTGTATCCGTGCCGGCAACATTTCCGGCATGGTAAAGCCGTTTATTTCTTTACTATTATATATACCATAGTTTTCAGCATAACGCGGAAAAAATTGCCTCCCTGCATGTATATTAATGCCCCTAAGTTTCCGCTAATCTTTCCGGCTGTGTCGGCTGAAAAAAGCGAATAACTAAAATAACGTTTTCAACAAAATATTTAGTGAAAAATGCATTTTAAATAGTTTACTTTTTTGTGTTCATTGAATACAATAATACCAGATAGAATTTTCCCTATGGAAACTTTTTTGATTCAGGTTTAAAATCCAAGGAGGGGGAAACATTTATATGAGCGATAAAACAATCAGCAAAAAAATGGTAAATCATACACCTTCGAATACGTTAAGCGCCCAGGCAGTGCTGAGGGGGGACGTGAAGGGATTAAAAAAAATTCTGCCTTTTTTGGGGCCGGCATTTATTGCGGGCGTTGCCTATATTGATCCCGGCAACTTTGCTACAAACATAACGGCGGGGTCAAAATACGGCTATATGCTTCTTTGGGTAATCGTATTTTCGAATTTAATGGCCGTTTTGATCCAATCCCTTTCCGCTAAACTCGGCATTGCGACGGGGCAAAATCTGCCGGAAGTTGCCCACGAACGGTTTCCAAAGGCTGCCTCCATTTTTTTGTGGATACAAAGCGAGATCGTGATTATCGCGACAGATTTGGCAGAATTTATCGGGGCTGCTTTAGGGCTGTATTTAATTTTCGGGATTACGATGCTGCCGGCTGCACTGATCACGGCCGCGGGGTCTTTTGCCATCCTTGAGCTGCAGCGCCGCGGTTACCGTTCGTTTGAGGCCGCCATTTCCGCCCTCGTTATGATTGTCGTGCTTGCTTTTGCCTTTCAGACTTTTTTGGCAAAACCCGATATGAGCGCAGTATTCGGCGGGATGCTCACACCGAAATTCAACGGTATCGAAAGCATCTTACTTGCTGCCGGTATTCTTGGTGCAACCGTCATGCCCCACGCCATTTATTTGCACTCTTCATTAACGCAAAGCAGAATTATCGGCAGAAATGAGCGGGAAAAAAGAGAAATTTTCAAATTTGAATTGATCGATATCGTTATCGCGATGGTCATTGCCGGCGCTATCAACATCAGCATGCTCGTGATCGCTTCTGCCGTATTTTTCAAAAACGGCATGGTTGTCGAAGACCTCAGCGTGGCATTCCGCCGGTTCCATGAACATCTCGGACCAGCCGCCGCGCTATCTTTCGGGCTGGGCCTGCTGATAGCAGGGCTTTCGAGTTCATCTGTCGGCACGTTATCCGGGGATGTCGTCATGCAGGGGTTCATCAACAAACGGATCAATCTTTACCTGCGCCGGGCTATCACGATGGTGCCCCCGCTTTTAATCATTATATCGGGCGTCAACCCGACAAGCGCGCTCGTCATCAGTCAGGTTATCCTTTCGTTCGGGATTATTTTCGCGCTCATTCCCCTGATTTTGTTCACGAGCAACAAGGAAATCATGGGCGAGCTCGTAAATCATAAAGTAACGAGTGTTGTTGCATGGATGGTCGCAGGATTTGTGATCTGCTTAAATATATTTCTTCTGGTCCATTCATTCATTTCATGAAAGGATATGTTTGTGATTCATGTTGATGATCGCGAAATCCACTTCTCTCATGAAGCATCCATGCGCCTTCTCGCTCGATACCTCAGCACGGGGAGCTCTACTTGCCCGCTATCCCGCAGGAGTCTCAAAAATTAGACATTATCAACAAAAATTGAACAGAGCCAATTGAAAAAAGCAGCCTCTCTCGGACATTGGAAGGCTGCTTTTATTACCTGACCACATATGGCTGATCTGCCATGCTTATGGTTCCGGTGGTATTCATGCTAAAATAGTTGTTGTTCATCATAAACGCACCATTGCTTCCGCTTCCTGATCCATGCGTAGTCTTTGAAACATTCATTGGGGAAATCGCTGCCGCATCTCCAAAAATAACAGTTGCGGTGCCTGCCACATTCCATATTTTCACGTCTCCTAAAAAAGCCGGCAAAGTCAACATCCTTTTCTATTTTTTTGAACTGATATTTTTGTATGCAAAGCGCAGCATTTCTGCCTCCCACGGCTCCATTTCGATCGTCCAAACGGGGATGGTTGGACCCCGCTGTGATACACCGTCCAATACCGCGTCCATATTTAAGCGCATATAAACCGGCTTTCCCGGCCCCCCCCGAAACGTTCACCCGTAAACTTTCCGGCTTGGAAAAAAACGCTCCGTTTCAAAGTGCTTCTATTTTTTCTACGCTGCCTTAATAGACATATGCAGACCCGACAATAATCAGCAAAATAAACAGTATAACAATTAACGGAAACATATTGTTGTTTCCACCGCCTCCGGACATTTTTTCACCCCCCCAATGGTCACTAATATAAAGTATGAGAGGGTGAAAAAATTGCAAAGGACAAATCCCCCCGGAGCATGCAAAATGAGAGATGAAACTATCAGAATTTTACCCTTCAAGATTTTTGACAATATATTCACACAGATCGTGGGTCCTAAGGGCATCGTCCAACGTGATTTTCGGTTGTGCTTTGCCGGATGCGACATCGATAAAATGGGAAACAATTTGTTCGAATCCCCTTTTGCACAATGTCGGTTCCCAATCATTTGCGGCAATTTGCGTAATCGTTTTATTTTGTTGGATTGTGAGGCTTGAAACCTGGCGGGCGGTCCGTTTTTCATCCGTACCCATTACTTCAAGGATTTCTTCCGATGTACCGCTGTCCCGGTTCATGATACCGATTGCGACAACGCCTGAAGGAAAAATTAACTGGACATTTGCATGGTACAGTAAATCGCCTTCTTTCCTCCCATTTACAACCACTTTTTCATACGGTTCATCTGCCAAATACAACAAAGTATCGATGACGTGGATGAAATCGTCGTATACAAATGTACGGACATTTTCCGGATGCTTGAACCGGTTTTTTTGCATCAAAATCAGATTTGGTTTTTTAAGTTCCCGGCATCTTTGATAGACGGGGGAAAAGCGCCGGTTAAAGCCTGTGAAAAGATGCATATTTTTCTCTTTTGCCAAATCCGCCAATGCTTTTGTCTGTCCATAATGATAAGTCACCGGCTTGTCCACATAAACATGGATGCCGTTTGATAAAAGTTTTTGGACAATTTCGTAGTGGGATTCTGTTGCAGTATGTACAAAAGCCGCCTGAATGCCGCTCTCCATTAACGCTTCCAGGCTTGGATACAGATGTTCAAACCGGTAATGGTCTTTGACATACCGCAAACTTTCCTGATTTCTCGTAAAAAAATGGAATTCCGCTTCTTTCGTATGGGCATAAACAGGTAAGTAAGCCTTCTTTGCAATATCCCCGATACCAATAACGCCGATTTTCATAGACATAACCGCCTTCCTTTTTTCAACCGGCTCTGCTGCAGAAAACCCGTGTATTGTCCGCAATAGAGCTTTTCAACCAAATTATACGCGATTTACGCTAAAGTTGCCCACATTATATCCATTACGAAATCTATTGATTTTGGAATGCAATTCTTGTATAATAGTAACCATTCGTTTTTATACCGTGTACCTTGTATAAGTTTAGAAATATGGCCTAAACGTCTCTACCAAGCTGCCGTAAAAAGCTTGACTACAATGGTAAACCTAAGACATTCCGTCATGCTTGCCATTCATACATACACCCGGGCATTTCCGCAGTGTTTGGAGGGACTTTTTGCCTTTTTCACTTGCGGATTGCCCGATTTTTTGATATTGGGGAAAAGAAAAGGGAAAACTGGACAAAGACCAAAGAAAAACACGGGCGGATTCATCCTATGATTTTTCAACTGGAATAGTGAGGGAAAATGATGCAGAGATTTTTTCAATTTCATTCGCGCGGCACTTCTTACAGCCAGGAAACCATTGCCGGGGTCACCACTTTTTTGTCGATGGCGTATATTTTGATCGTCAACCCGCTGGTGTTAAGCCAGTCGGGGATGGATAAAGGCGCCGTTTTTACCGCGACGGCGTTGGCGTCAATCATCGGGACGCTTTTGATTGGCCTGCTCGCCAATTTCCCGATCGGGATTGCGCCGAGCATGGGACTGAACGCCTTTTTCACCTTTTCCGTCTGCCTCGGCATGCATATTCCATGGCCTGTTGCATTGGCGGGGGTTTTTGTTTCCGGCGTATTATTCGTGATCTTGAGCCTGTTAAAAATACGCGAAAAAATCATTAATATGATACCGGAAGATTTAAAGCACGCAATTGTAGCCGGAATCGGTTTTTTTGTTGCTTTTATCGGCTTAAAAAATACCGGCATAATCATTTCCAACCCGGATACGTTTGTTGCGCTCGGAAATATTACTTCTCCAAAAGTATTGCTTGCGGTATTCAGTTTTATCGTGATGATGCTTTTGCTTGTACGCGGCGTCCAGGCCGGGATTTTCTTCGGCATCGTCATCGCGACCATCATCGGCATGATTTTCGGACTTGTGCCGGTGCCGCATGCCATTGTCGGATCCATTCCAAGCCTCGGCCCGACTTTCGGGAAAGTGTTCTTCCATTTGGATGACTTGTGGAACCCGGATATGCTTGCCGTTATTTTTACATTTTTATTTGTTGCTTTCTTTGATACAGCCGGTACATTGATTGCTGTCGCCGGACAGGCAGGGCTCATGAAAAATAATGAAATCCCGAATGCAGGCCGTGCCCTTTTGGCTGATTCGCTAGCCGGCGTGATCGGCAGCATCCTCGGGACGTCCACCCCGGCAACAATGGTGGAATCGAGCTCCGGCATTGCAGCAGGCGGCCGGACAGGATTTACTTCAATCATTATCGCTGCCGGATTTACAGTTGCCCTGTTCTTTTCTCCACTGTTATCGGTGATTTCGACGGAAGTCACTTCCCCTGCGCTCATAATTGTCGGGGCGATGATGGCGATGCAGGTGAGATCGATCAACTGGAGCCGGCTTGAAATTGCGATCCCGTCTTTTGTGATTATCATGATGATGCCGCTCACCTACAGCGTCGCAACCGGGATCGCCCTCGGGTTTATTTTATATCCCATTGCCATGCTCGTGTGCGGGAAAGCAAAACAGATCCACCCGCTCATGTATGTATTATTTGTTGCCTTTATCGCTTACTTTATTTATCTGGCTTAAGGAAACCCCCAACTGCCTATTTTGAAGGCGGATGGGGGTTTTTTGCCTGCTTATATTCTTCGATCATCCGCCGGTGGCTGCCGACAAGTTTTGCAGGCAATTGGTCTAAAGGGAAAAATCCGATATCCATGCCTTCCTTCAAGTTCACGCTTGGCTCGCCGCTGTATGATCGGGAAATAAATGCCGCAGTAACCGAAAAAAACTGGTCGCCATTTTTAAGCCGCACAAAATAATTTTTTCCAGAATATAAATTGAAAAGGGTTAAATCGTTTAATCGGAGCCCGGTTTCTTCATACACTTCCCTTAATGCGGTTTCCTCCGCCGACTCACCCAGCTCCATCAACCCGCCAGGAAGGCCCCAGACGCCGCGCGGTTCAACCCTTTGCTGCAGTAAAATTTCTTCCCGGCCGTTGAAAATGAGCACGACGCTGCCCGGCAAAATAAGTGGGCGGCTGCCGGCCAATTTCCGGATTTCTTCTATGTACCCCATTTGATCACCTTCAATTCATATTGTCCTGCTGTTAGCTTACCAAAAATTCGGGCGGATTCAAGAAAAAATCAGCGGCAAAGCCTTTACCGCTGATCCATGAATGCATTCAGCATCCAAATATGTTTATCAAACCGTTTCAAGCAGCAGGTTAAATCATTTACCGTGGCGTCATCTTTCCTCTCTTCCGCCAGTGGGATCCCGGTTTCCCGGATTTCATTTGCCATTTGTGCAAAATCATCCTTTAACTGCTTCAGGATTTCGCGCTCTTCATTATCGGCGCTTGCTTCCACAATCGTCTTTTGATCGAGGAATTTGGACATTGTTGCAAGCGGCCTGCCCCCGATTGACAAAATCCTTTCCGCCAGCACATCAATCAGTTCGGAAAATTCGAGGTACAAATTTTCAAAAAACTGGTGGAGCGTAAAAAAGTTTTTCCCTTGGATATACCAATGATAACGGTGCAGTTTGATATAAAGGACTGTAAAATTTGAGAGTTCCCTGTTTAAAAACTGGATCAGTTTCTCATCATCCAATGCGCATCTACCCCCCTGTACGGGACCGTAATGAAGCTATTTTGCGGAAACTGTTATATTTTACCCCGCATATTTAGGTTTTGTGCGCACTTCCGATTCTATTCATGATGAATGCCAAATTTCAATTTTTATTTTTTTTGCGAGTTTCCGCATCTGCGCAAAAGCCCAATAGCCCATCATGCCGCCGAAAGTGTTGAGCAGGATGTCATCCACATCAAATCCGCCGACATGGAAAAACCCCTGGATCGTTTCCGCCACGGCCGATGTGGAAAACGACAGCACCCCGGTTTTCCAACCCTTTCTTAACCGCTGGAAAATAAAAGGCAGGAACCATCCGTACGGCATAAACATCAGTATATTGCCAAACAGATTGAAAAACCAAATGTCGAAATAAAAATAACGGTAATAAAGGATATACATCCGGATCGTTTTAAACGGGATGAAATTATGGTTGGCGGGATTGGGTGTATGGCGGTACGGGATGAAAAACAATAAATCCCCCAAACAAGCAGCATACGCGATAAAGGCGATCCAAACCGCAGCATTGATTTTTTTCCGGTTGCTTTTTCCCATATGCATCCTCCAGCCTTTTTATGGGCTAGCTTGTCCTTACTTGTTCTTATCTATATTATTCGGCGGAAAGCCCGTGTATGCGTCCGCTTGTACATCGCTTTTTTTAAGGTCTTCTACGGAAACAGCTTCCTGCTTACCGCGGAAGAAGAACTTCATCATCACCGGCGTTACGATCGTGGTCACGAGTACAACCATTACCAGAACGGTGAACCAATCCCCGGAAAGCAGTTTTTCCTCCAAGCCGATGCCGGCGATAATGAGTGCCACTTCCCCCCGCGAGACCATCGCGCTTCCAATGCCGAGCGAATCTTCCCATGAAAATTTCGCCCACCTCGCACCGAGTCCACCGCCCGCGATCTTCGTAAGAACAGCAACGATGATGAGGATAGCCATCATGCCTAAAAATGGACCGGTCCCCTCCAATTCGGTCTGGATGCCGATCGAAGTGAAAAAAACCGGCACAAAAATGGAATAGCTGACCGTTTCCGTTTTATGAAATACTTTCTCCTGATATTTTGTCGTACTGATTGCAATCCCGGTAATATAAGCGCCGATGATGGCGGCAACCCCGGCGGTTTCGGAAAAATAAGCAAAAAGAAAGCAAATGATGAACGATCCGGATAGCAGCGGTTCCGTCACTTTCAAATATGGAAGCTTCCCGAGCAGCCACGGCACGACCTTCCAAGCTGCGAAGATGGCAATGAAGAAAAATACCGCTTTTTTCAAAAGGACAATCCCTAGATTCGTGTCCCCACCGGCGAGGCTCATCAAAAAAGCCAATGCAACCATCACAAGCACATCGTCGATGACAGCCGCCCCGAGTACCACCATGCCTTCTTTCGATTTCAGCTTTCCAAGTTCTTTCAATGTCTGGACAGAAATGCTGACGCTTGTCGCCGACAACAGCAGACCTAAAAATGCAGCGCCGAGCCAGTCCAAACCGAGCAAGCGTCCTGCCAGCGCCCCGAAAACGAGCGGGAAAGCAACTCCGACAGATCCGACCAAAATGGAGGATTTCGCTGATTTTTTAAATTCGTCCAAATCTGTTTCAAGGCCTGCCAGAAACATTAATAAAATGACCCCGATCCGGCTCATTTCCGAAAGTAGTTCGGAATCGTGGACAAGACCGAGCACAGACGGGCCGATCACAATCCCTGCTACCAGCTTTCCGACAACGGACGGCTGGCCGAGGCGGACGCTGATGTCCCCGGCGATTTTGGATACAAACAAAATCAAGGCCAATTGTAAAATAAACATCTCCTCAACTCCTTATCGGCCCAATCGATAAGGAGAATGCCGCCACAGCCCCTTAATAGTGAAAAAAGCAAGGAGGAGCCTGTGGTGACAGACTCCTCCATTGACCGACCATATTTAGTTGATTCATATTTTACTTGGATTATTACGATTTGTCAAGAAGCAATGTCGCGCTTTTGGAAATACCAAAACGTCAAGGCCATGAAAACAAGATAGTAAACCGCAAGCACAGCGAGCGAAAACGGCAATGTGACACCCCCTGCCAGTTTATCCTGGTATGCAAAGACGGACAGGTCCAGATGCGGAAAAATCAGGAATTTTACCCAATGGTACTTTTCCATGAGAAACAGGAGAATGCCGCCCACTGTATTGGTTATAAACAAAGCAAAGATCCCAATCCCGACCGCCAATGCCTGGCTTTTAAATAGCGTCGAAAGCATAAACGCAATCGCGCTGACCATCACAAGGCTCGGCAGGTACAGCGCAAATTTCAGAAAAAACTGCGGCCCGATTTCTTTAATTTGATAGTTGTTAAAATCCAGGCTGTCTTCAATAAACTTTGTATGGAAGCCCCCGGCGCCCTGGAAAATTAAGCCGACTACAAATCCTGAAACAAGCAGCACGGCGAGCAGCAAAATGGAATATGCAGTAACGGCAATATATTTGGACAGCAGGATTTTCCACCTTTCATGTGGCCGGATCATAAGCTGCTTGATGGTGCCCGTTGCAAATTCCGACGAAACGTTCGCACTCCCGACGATCACACTGAACAAGGTGACGAAAGATCCGAGCGGAATGACGACATTGTTCATGAAATGCCAGTTAGAATGGGCATCCGGATTGATATTGTACTTTAAATAATCTTGATTTCTCTGTATGTTTTGCGCAAGATCGGCATACTGATCAGGATCTTTTTGCATAAGCCGCTCATCCGCCTTGATTTCCTGCTGGATTTTTGCACGCCAGTCCGGGTCATCTTTACCGTAAATTCTATTGTAAAAAATGGCCGCCACCAGAACAATCGCCACGATGAGGAGCATGTAGACCCATGCGCTTTTCCGGGCAAAAATTTTCATCCATTCATTTTGCACCAATGCCATCATTTGTTCTCCACCTCTTCCCCGTGATTCGTTAATTCAAGGAAACGTTCTTCCAATGTTTTCTTTTCAAAAGCAATTTCATAAACTTTGCAGCCGCTTTTCACCAATGTTTCGTTGATTTTGGCGGCATCTTCATATGCTGCCGAAACCGTTATCCGTGAGGAATCCATGGTGCTTACGGCAAAATCAAATTGTTTTTCAATTGCTTGTATCGCCATCGCACTGTTATCCGTGGTGAAGATGATGTCACGGAGAGAGTTATTTTGTATGCCCGTCGTTTCTTCCATTGTCTCAATGTGGATCAGTTTCCCTTTTTCAATGATGGCATACCGGTCGCACATCAATTCCATCTCGGACAACAAATGCGAAGAAACCAGCACGGAAACCCCGCTTGCCGCAAGCGTGCGCAAATAATCCCTGAACTCCCGGATGCCTTGTGGGTCCAAACCGTTTGTCGGCTCGTCGAGGACAAGTAAAAACGGGCTATGTAAAATGGCCTGGGCAACGCCGAGCCGCTGCCGCATCCCTAAAGAATATGTTTTTACTTTTTGTTTTAAGGCACCTTCCAGCTTTACGAGCCCGGCCACTTCCATGATTTTTTCCTCCGGAATTTCCTTTCTTGACATTCTTTTATAGTGGACAAGATTTTGGTACCCGGTCATATACGAATAAAATTCCGGGTTTTCGACGATCGCGCCGATTTCATTCATGGCACCTTTAAAATCTTCGTCAAGGCTTTTGCCGCTAATATACACTTCCCCGCTTGTCCGTTTGATCAGGGAAACGATCATCCGGATGATCGTTGTTTTACCGGCGCCGTTCGGACCCAAAAGCCCGAAGATTTCCCCTTTTTTCACTTCAAAACTGACATTGTCAACGATTTTCTTTGAACGGATTTGTTTCGTCAGCCCTTTGACCGAGAGAGCAATTTCACTCATATCATCCCTACTTTCTGTTAAACTAGTGTTATATAAATATTTACGGAATTGATCCATAAAGGTTTCAATAAATTTCAAATGGAAAAATATGTTGTGATCCAGTTCCACCGGATATAATCATATTTTTGTTTTATACACAATAATATATTCATAGTAAAAGATGCTTGATGCCCAGGGAATTAGAGGGATGATCCATGTCAAAAATCACGTGGAAAGTTGTTTTATTATCCGTCTGCCTGCTTTTGCTCGCGGTCCTGCTGTTTTATCAACGCCCTGTCAGCTCCTATAAGCGCGTGGAGATTGTAGACAAATTTTATACGCCGAACCGGAAAGAAGTCCCGGTTGCTACAGGCGTGAAAACGAAACGGAAAATAAAATTGGCGCCGACGACGACTAAACCGTACTGCGCCATGGAATTCAGCAATGGTAAAACCCTTTCAATGGATTGCGATACATATTTAAACTATTCCATAGGGGAAAACGTGAAAATCAAATACCGCGGAAATCGCTTAATCGATATCCGCCGGAAAGAATAGAAAAGGCCGGTTCTTTTGATTATGCAAAAGAACCGGCCTTTCTTAGTCTTCCCCGATAATTTTTACTTCTGTTTCGAGATCAACGCCGAATTTTTCCTTGACCGTTTTTTGGACAAGTTTGATCAAATTTATATAATCGGTTGCCGTCCCGCCCCCGACATTGACCATAAAACCGGCATGTTTCTTGGAGACTTCGACGCCGCCGATCCGCGTCCCCTGCAAGCCGCTGTCTTGGATCAGCTTGCCCGCAAAATACCCGGGCGGTCGTTTGAATACACTGCCGCACGAAGGATATTCGAGCGGCTGTTTTGACTCCCGGAGAAAAGTCAGCTCATCCATTTTCGCTTTGATTTCCCGATCGTCCCCCGGCTCCAAGCTGAACGTTCCTTCCAAAACGATTTCCCCATTTTCGGCGATCGAACTCTTCCGGTAATGGAAAGACAAATCGTTTTTTTTGAGTCTTTTCATCCCGCCGTTTTTCGTGAGGACAAGCGCGCTCGACAGGACATCTTTAATTTCCCCGCCGTAAGCGCCCGCGTTCATATAAAGCGCACCACCGACCGATCCCGGAATACCGCAAGCAAATTCAAGACCGGTAAGCTTTTGCTTGAGCGCATAACGGGAAACGTCAATGATGGCCGCCCCGCATTGGGCCGTGATATCATTTCCGGAATGCGAAATTTTTGTTAATCTGGTTAAAATCAGGACGATGCCCCTGATCCCACCGTCTTTGATGATTAAATTGGAGCCGTTCCCCAATATCGTATACGGTACCCCGTTTTCAATGGCAAACCGGACCGTTTTCTGTACTTCTTCATACGTTTGCGGAAAAATCAGGAAATCCGCTTTTCCTCCCGTTTTGGTAAAAGTGTATTTGCTTAAAGGTTCATCCAGCAACACTTCACCCGAATAAACCAGTGAACGTAGATCGTGCAAAATCGTCTTTTCCGCCATTGTCTTCTCCTTCTTCGCTGCATTACACGGGCCCGGGTTGCTGATGGTGGCGTGCCGCAGGGTAATGTCGGATCATCAGCACCAAACAAACAAGCGGATACCCGCCAAGCACAACACCCGAGACGAGCCCGTTTTTTGTCATCCATTCATCGATTATCGTATGTAAAACGAGTGGAACCGTTATGGTGTAGCACGACATTTTCCATAAATGCCGGTATGCAAGTTTTCTTTTCATCAGCTTCCGCAGCACATACCCGCAGCAGGCCAGCAGCGAAATGCCGGCGAGCACGGTACATGCCGCCAAAAGCTCATACACAAACAAAAAATAAAAAACAAACTGGATCATGTTGAGCGATCCGGGCGCCCCGCCTGCAGCGAGATTTGCCGCACGCGGGATGGAAACCGCAAAAACGAGCAGAAAAATATACATGATTGTCCTGTCCATAGGAATCCGGTTTAATTGGAAAGCTGCTTTTTTGCCCGGCAATAAACAGCTGTATTTAAATGCGTCCCAAATTCCCATACCCATTCCCCCGTACGCTCCATTACACCATTATAATATAAAAAACGGGATAAAACGAGAACCTTTTTAAAGGAGATTCTTTAATTCCGCTTCAATTGCCGCTTTTATTTTTTCCAAGCATGCTCCAGGTGTTTCGGCAAAAACCCTTTTCCCGTTTACAATGGCAAACGGGCTGTATGTGCACAAGCCGCACGACATTAAGCACTCATTTGAAATGACTGCAACTTCGGGATATTGGGATTCCAACTCGGCTTCCACATCAATGGCGTTGATCAGGCTGCCTTCGCAAATTTCAACAAGGATTATGCCCAATCCCAACTCCTCCTCTCATTGCATCCATTATGGAAACACCGTATCATTGTCCATTATACTGTAAACGCGGAAAAAATCCTAACAGGTGCATGCCTTTTCGAAAATACAAATATTTTGCGGAACCATTGTTTTTTCATTTATAATAATGAGGTATATTTGGTACAATAATGTAAGACTTCCATTTTGTATGTCCTTGGAACATTAGAATGGTAAGTTTTTACATAATTAAAAAATGTTGAGGTGTCTAGATTGAGCAAACAGCAAATCGGCGTGGTCGGTTTAGCGGTGATGGGAAAAAACCTTGCTTGGAACATTGAAAGCAGGGGCTACACCGTTTCGGTTTACAACCGTTCCCGTTCAAAAACAGATGCGATGTTGAAAGAATCGGAAGGGAAAAATATTTTCGGCTATTATACGCTGGAAGAATTTGTGTATTCGCTTGAAAAACCACGGAAAATCCTGCTGATGGTCAAAGCGGGCGAGGCAACCGATGCTACGATCGAACAATTAAAGCCGCTTCTCGATAAAGGCGATATTTTAATCGACGGCGGCAATACTTTCTTTAAGGATACACAGCGCCGCAACAGGGAACTAAGCGAACTGGGCATCCATTTTATCGGCACCGGCGTTTCCGGCGGTGAAGAAGGCGCATTGCACGGGCCGGCCATTATGCCGGGCGGGCAGAAAGAAGCTTTCGATCTTGTTGCGCCAATTTTTAAAGATATCGCCGCAAAAGTCAACGGCGAGCCGTGCACAACTTATATCGGTCCGGACGGTGCCGGCCATTATGTGAAAATGGTTCATAACGGCATCGAATACGGCGATATGCAGCTGATTTCCGAATCATACAGCCTGCTGAAAAATATCCTAGGCCTAAACGCGGAAGAACTGCATGAAGTCTTTTCCGAATGGAATAAAGGCGAGCTGGACAGCTATTTGATCGAAATCACAGCCGATATCTTCACAAAAAAAGATCCGGAAACCGGAAAACCGCTTGTTGATGTCATCTTGGATACGGCCGGCCAAAAAGGGACCGGAAAATGGACAAGCCAAAGCGCGCTCGACCTCGGCGTTCCGCTGCCGCTCATTACGGAATCGGTATTTGCCCGTTTTATTTCCGCGATGAAAGAAGAACGAGTTGCGGCAAGCAAATTGTTGAAAGGGCCGCAAAACACTGCCTTTGACGGCGATAAAAAAGCGTTCATCGAATCGGTCAGAAAAGCATTGTACATGAGCAAAATTTGCTCTTATGCACAAGGTTTTGCGCAAATGCGAGCCGCTTCCGAAGAATACAACTGGAATTTGAATTACGGCGAAATCGCGATGATTTTCCGCGGCGGCTGCATTATCCGCGCGCAGTTTTTGCAAAAAATCAAAAATGCGTATGACCGTGACAGCCATTTGAAAAACCTGCTGCTCGACCCGTACTTCAAAGAAATCGTCGAAAGTTACCAGGATGCCCTCCGCGAAGTCATCGCAACGGCTGTGCGTTTCGGCGTCCCTGTACCGGCATTGTCCGCAGCGCTCGCTTATTATGATTCATACCGTTCGGCAGTGCTGCCAGCTAACCTGATCCAGGCACAGCGCGACTACTTCGGCGCCCACACATACCAGCGCATTGATAAAGAAGGCGTCTTCCATACGGAATGGCTCGAATTATAATCCGGAAAGAATCCCGCTGGAACAAGCGGGATTCTTTTTTAAGGAGAAAACAGCTTAAACACCACTTCACCTTTAATGACTTTGACCCCGTCCTGATTAACGGCGTCGGTTTCAAACGTTTGCCTTCCCTCAGCCGAATGTTTCAGCCGGGCGGTTAACGTCAGCCGGTCGCCAAGAAAAACCATGCCCGAAAACCGGACCGTGAACTTTTCTATGTAGCCGGCTTCATAATATGGGGTGAATAGTTTCCCAAGATTGCCCATCGTCCACATCCCGTGTGCGATAATCCCGGGAAGGCCCGCCTTTTTTGCTGCTTCATCAATCGTATGGATCGGGTTAAAATCGCCGGATGCCCCCGAGTACTTAATCAAATCCATTCTTGAAACCGGCGGCAGTTCAGCCGGTTTTAGTCTTTCCCCAGGCTTCAGCGCGCGCAGGCTCATGCTTTCATCCCCTTTCGCACCGTTTCGGAAATGATGATTATTTGCGTAGACGTCATGACGATTTCCCCGCTCTCGTCTTCCGCAACTTTTTTGATAAAAAGAAACCCCATTTCCCCAAGTTTCCCTTTTCTTTCCTGGTATTTTTCAAGCACGCTCCAGCACAGCAGTTCTTCGCCGACATAAAGCGGACGTTTGTATTCGAAGCCCTGCTCCCCGTGGATGAGGCCCGCTTTCGGCAGCTCGAGCCCTTCAATTGTGCCGTAGTCAAACGTAACCGGGAATGTCGGCGGCGCAACGTTGTTTTTCAATCCGGCGTTTGCGGCAAAGACAGGATCAATGTAAATGGGATGCGGATCTCCAATGGCATCGGCAAATTTTTTGACGGCGCCCCTTTCAATCGTATTCCATACGGTGCTCGAACGTTTTCCGATCAGTTCTTCAAACATCTGTATCCCCCCTTCCCCTTTTAATCTTTCGGCCCGCCTGCGACATAAAGCACCTGGCCGTTTACAAATGATGATTCTTCCATGGCAAAGAAAAGCACCGCATTAGCAATATCTTCCGGCTTTCCCGTCCGGCCCACCGGGATCATCGATTGGTTATATTGGATAAAATCGTTGAAATCGACGCCAATCCGCTCTGCTGTTGCTTTTGTCATATCGGTTTCAATAAATCCAGGCGCAACTGCGTTTGTCGTAATCCCGAATTTTCCAAGCTCGATTGCCAATGTTTTCGTAAAACCCTGCAGGCCCGCTTTTGCGGCAGCGTAATTTGCCTGGCCGCGGTTGCCAAGCGCGGACGTGGAAGAGGTGTTAATGATTCTCCCGTATTTGTTTTCCACCATGTTTTGCTGGACTGCCTTTGAGAAAAGAAACGCCCCTTTTAAATGGACATTCATGACCGTATCCCAGTCCTCGTCCGTCATTTTAAACAGCAGGTTGTCCCGGATCACACCCGCATTGTTGACGAGAATATCGATTTTGTCGTATTGCCCGAGCACCGCCGAAACCGCCGCTTCCACCTGTGCACGTTTTGAAACGTCGGCTGTTTGCGCCATCACGTCATACCCTTTTTCCTTTAATCCTTTTACGGTTTCTTCCAAGGCTTTTTCATTAATATCGACGAGGCAGACTTTTGCCCCTTCTTTCGCAAAAGCAGATGCAACCGCTTTACCGATCCCCCTGCTTGCACCCGTGACGACCGCAACCCTGTTTTCAAACCTTTTCAACTCCGGATTCCCCCTTTTCCGCAGAAATTTGGCAGCGTTTTCAATATCCACAAAAAAATAAACGCTGTTTATATTTTAGACTCATTGCACTCTTTTGTAAATATTCTGTTTTTCTTTCGGCATCGAAACATTTACTTTCCTGAAAAAATCCCGATTGAGCTACCGTTTGTCGATTTTAAAACTACGGGGACCTGCTCGTGCTCACCCCTTTACCACGAAGCGGAGCATATCGGGCAGATGAAAGCAATGAAGCGGAACATTGATGCCGGGTAAACAAAACTCCGGCGCTTGCCCGGCGCCGGAGTTTTTCCAACCAAATTTAATCGTTTTTTGCCCGCGTTAAAATATCGATCAATTTTTCCTTATTCGGATAATCGGAGTTTTTAAACTGCTTGATCGTTTTCCCCACATCATATGTGACGCGGACAATGGAAACTTGGAAGCCGTTTTCTCCAATTTCGACAATCGCGTAAGAAGCTTTCGGAACGCCGTCAAACGGCAGCCCGACACTTCCCAGGTTGACGACCGTTTTGCCGCCAAAGGTGCGGATATACGGCGTATGGATATGACCATACAAGTATATATCTGCTTCTTCCTGCATTAATTTTTCTTTCAGCTTGCTGTTTCCGCTGTCCGGCAGCACATTTTCAAACAAGCTGTAAGGCGTGGCGTGGAACCCGTGGATTTTGATTCCTCCGTACTCATATTTCACTTCCTCAGGCAGTCGGTGCAACGCTTCTACTGCATTTTGGCCCATTTGGGATACGACCCAGTCCCTCTCCTTGTTCATGATTTCGTAAGCGGCTTCCGGAACTTCGCCCATGCCGACGCCCCTGTACACCCATTCATCGGCATTGCCTTTGATCACATCTGTTTGCAATGACTGGACCAAATCATACGCCCGCTGCGGCTCCGGGCCACGGAAACAAAGATCCCCGAGCACAAAGATTTTATCCGCCCTTTTTTGTTCAATATCTTCCAGCACTGCCTCAAACGCATTCGCATTGCCGTGAATATCGGAAATAAATGCCAGTTTCAATACAATCACCTCAAAAACGCTGTTTCCTCTATTATATCATAACGGTTTCCGGCTATACCCGGGGAAGAAATGAACATACTGCCGCTTTTGCGCTGTCACAATGGCGGCTCCTGCACAGGGGAACAAGTCGCAGATTTCGGAAAAGCAAAATCCCAACAGAAAGAGCACAGCCCTGTTTATGATGTCATGAAAAAAATCAATGAAATGCTCGACCTGAACCATATCTTAAACCCGAGTAAAGTTTTTCGTTTAACGCCACGATTTATCCGCGGACTTCCCCGTTCAAAAAAGGCAGCCGTTTTCCAATACAGGCTTCTGCCCGGAATTTTTTTGCCTGGTTGGGGCAAACGTCTATATCCAAGGGCAGTAATCCACATACCCTAATGTTGAACATTGA
>NZ_BKZR01000017.1:0-67456 GCF_008974225.1 Weizmannia acidilactici
GAAGAAAAAGTACCATAGAACAGCAAAAAGAATGTTTGATCAGCTGGAAAAGTTTCATAGTTTCAAAGGTTCTTATCGAACAGTTCGTGATTATGTATCTCGTCGTAAAAAAGAGTTAACCGCAACAACAGTAGATGCAGCTTTACCTCTTGAAGCAATTCCTGGAACTGCTCAAGTAGACTTTGGAACGGCACCATTTAAATATCAATCAGAGGTAATTGACCTACCATATTTAGTTATGTCATTCCCTTATAGTAATACTTTTTACTTTCAAGTTTTTCCTTCGGAAAACACAGAATGTTTACTAGTGTTAAAGCCGATGATAAAATCCCCAATATAGCCGGAATAAAATTCCCCACTTACAATAGAACCATAGTGTCAATGAGAGGAGCTATGGTTCGTGATTACGAGAGGGGAATTTTTTATGATCAAAGAGATGTATGAAAGGGGAATGAGTATTTCCGATATTGCGAGGGAGTTGGGGATTGATCGGAAAACCGTTCGAAAATATATTCACTCCCCCAATCCCCCTTCCAAATCTAAGCGAAAACAAAGAAAAAGCAAGTTAGATCCATTTAAAGAGTATCTTCAAAAACGAATGTTAGAGGATGGGGTGTTCAATAGCGAAAAGTTATTTTTCGAAATTCGACAACAGGGCTATACAGGAGGAAAGACGATTTTAAAGGACTATATAAAACCTTTCCGAGAGACGGCGAAAAAGAAATACACCGTTCGTTATGAAACGCTTCCTGGTGAACAAATGCAAGTCGATTGGAAAGAAGTCGGGGAGGTGATAATCGAAGGGAGAAAAGTCAAGTTATCGCTATTTGTGGCCACATTAGGCTATTCGCGGATGAAATACGCGGTATTTACGACCAGCCAGGACCAGGAACACTTAATGGAATGCCTGATTCAGAGTTTCCAATACTTCGGCGGAGTTCCGAAGAAGGTGTTATTTGATAATATGAAGACCGTTACAGACGGCCGGGAACAAGGAGTGGTGAAATGGAATCAACGATTTTCTGAATTTGCGAGTTACTACGGATTTATTCCAAAAGTGTGCCGGCCTTACCGGGCCCAGACAAAGGGAAAAGTCGAACGAGCCATTCAGTATATCATGGATCACTTCTATGTGGGGACAGCGTTTGAAAGCATCGAGGAATTAAATTTCCTTCTCCATCGTTGGCTCGATCAAGTGGCGAATCGGAAGCCAAACGCCACTACCGGCATTCCTCCGCAAGAGCGTTGGGCAGAGGAACAGCTGAAACCTCTCCCGTTGAACGATTACGATACGAGCTATCTTTCCTATCGGAAAGTGCATTGGGATGGCAGTTTCTCATACAAAGGGGAACAATGGCTCTTATCGGCGGAGTATGCGGGCAAAGAAATTCTGGTGAAGGAGCGATTAAATGGGGATATTCGATTGTATTATCGAGGGGAGGAGATTTCTTACTTGAACCAACAGAAAAAAGTGATTTCATTCGCCGAAAAAATCAAAAAGAAACAGACGGAAATGGCCGTCACCATTTCGCCTATTTCGGTGGAAGTGGATACTCGTCCATTGTCCGTTTATGACACATTCCTGCGAGGGGAAAGCTCATGAAAGAACAAATACACGAGTATTGCCACCGTCTTCATTTGCCTGTCATGGCGGAGCGATGGTCCGCCATGGCAGAATACGCAGCTACTCATAATATACCATATTCGGAGTTTTTATTCCGCTTATTAGAGGCGGAAATCATCGAAAAACAGGAACGATCGATCCAAACGCTCATCAAACTGTCCAAACTGCCATATCGCAAGACGATCGATACGTTTGATTTTAACGCACTGCCTTCCGTGGACGAGCGTCGGATTCGAGAGCTGCTTACCTTATCGTTTATTGATCGAAAGGAGAATATCCTTTTTCTCGGTCCGCCGGGGATTGGAAAGACACATCTGGCGATTTCGATTGGAATGGAGGCGATCGCAAGAGGGTATAAAACGTATTTTATTACCGCCCATGATTTGGTCACTCAGTTAAGAAAAGCCGACCAGGAAGGAAAGCTGGAAAAAAAGCTTCGCATGTTTGTGAAGCCAACCGTTCTCATTATTGATGAAATGGGGTACTTAAAACTGGACCCAAACAGCGCCCATTACTTATTTCAGGTCATCGCCCGTCGGTATGAACATGCCCCGATTATCCTCACCTCCAACAAAAGCTTTGGGGAATGGGGAGAAGTTGTGGGAGACTCGGTATTGGCGACCGCGATGTTAGATCGATTACTGCATCATTCCATCATTTTCAACCTAAAGGGGGAAAGCTATCGATTACGGGAAAAGAGGATCCAACAAGAAAAACAGAAGGATCAATAAGGTCCTTCTGGGGAATTTTAAACCGGCGATTTTTGGGAAAAAATAATCGGCCTTGACACTAGAGGGGTTACAGCGAATGTTCCATCATATGGGCGGTGTACCTAAGATAATTCGTTTTGATAACTTATCACCTGCCGTTAAGAAGATACATTCAAAAGGAGAGCGTGATTTAACCGATACATTTGAAAGGTTTGTTTTACATTATGGATTTAAATATGAATTTTGTAACCCAGGTAAAGGTAATGAAAAAGGCCACGTAGAAGCAATGGTTAAATATGTTCGTAATAACTTCTTATTACCAGAGAATACTATATTAGATCTTGACCAATTTAATAAAACACTGTGGAAGCAAGCTGAAGAAGATCGTGATCGTCCACATTACGAAAAAAACATCTTACAATCTAAACTTTATAAAGTAGATCAAGAGAATTGGCTTATGCTTCCGGAAAAGGAATTTCATTGTGCCCGTTATCAAGATGTAAGAGCAGACAAATACGGGATGGTTACAGTAGATAAAAAGCAATATTCGACTTCCCCACGATTCGCAAAGCAATTGGTCAGAGTTTGTATTACGTATAATACGGTAAATATCCTGAATGACCGTAACGAAGTGGTAGTAAAACATTCACGTTTATATGGCATTAAAAGGAAATCAATGATATGGCAGCCGTATTTAGATTTATTATCAAAACGACCGAGAGCCATTAAATATTCAAGTATTTATAATCAATTTCCAACCATATGGTCTGACTATTTGAATGATTGTACGGAGGAAGAGCAGAAAAAAGCTTTGCGTTTATTGGGAGAACTCTTAAAGAATGATGATTTTTCATTACTAAACGAGGCATTACAAACAGCTTCAGTCCATGGACACCCAAGCGTTGATCAAATTAAGCATTGTTTCTATACAATACTAAATCAAAATACCTCGCATACAACGATTCAACCTAAAGTGCCATTACCAAGGGTTCCTGAAATAACGAGGGGACTGTCTCATTATGATACCTTCTTTCAAAAGGAGGATCAATAATGAACGAGCAAATAGAAGCATATGCAAAACGATTAAAATTGAGCTGGATAAGAGAAAATTATCAACAGATAGAAGCAAACAGTAACCAAGAATACCTTCTCAAGTTATTTGAGAAGGAAGTACAAAATCGAGAAGAAAGAAGAATCAATCTTTTACTTAAACAAGCACAACTGCCTAAAACAGGAGATCAACCCTATCAGTGGGAACATATTCAGATTCCTCAAGGAATCAGTAGAACGACAGTTCTAAATGGAGACTTTATTGCTGAGAAAGAAAATCTTATTTTGTATGGTGGAGTTGGTACTGGAAAGACATATTTGGCAACTTTAATCAGCTTAAATGCCATACATAGATTTGGCAGTCGAGTGAAATTTTTTACAGTTGCATCTTTAGTAAATAAGTTGATTGAAGCAAATCAGCAAGGCTCTTTAGTTAAAATGATGAAACAAATAGAAAAACTAGATTTACTAGTGTTAGATGAATTGGGATATATTCCACTCAATAAAGAAGGTGCCGAGCTTTTATTTCAAGTTATCTCTATGTGTTATGAGAATAAAAGTATCGTAATAACAACGAATTTACAGTTTGGACAGTGGAATCACGTATTTGGTGACCCTATATTAACGGAAGCAGTTATCGATCGTTTGATACACCATTCACATTTACTACTCTTTACAGGTGATAGTTTCCGTTATAAAGAATCCTTACTACATGGATAAAAGGATTTGGCAAGTGGCATACAATTTTAAATGCCAAATCATACATTTTTTACTTGCCAAATACATTACAAAAAGTATGGCTTTAGTTGAAGTCATTTTTTTGTGGCCTAGTAAGAAATAAACAATTCCAACTAACAAAATAGGAATTAGCGATGGCATTATTTGATCAAGCATATCTTGAATTTTGAGGGTTACATCACCAGATTTATATACAAATGGTACCTTCGCATTAATTACTGTTGGTATTAATGCACCAACTACAGTTACTCCTAATAAAATTGCTGCATCTGTGAGTGCATTTAAGCGATCAGAAAATTCAGTTACAAGCTTATTTCCTTGTTTATATCCAAACGGTAACAATGTAAATCTAAATCCAATAATCAGGATATTCACAATTATCCACATAACAACTCCTGTCACATTACCTTTTAAAGCCATATAAGAAGCAATAGATCCCATAATGGTTGGTATTATAACACCAAAGATTGTATCCCCAACCCCTGCAAAAGGTCCCATTAAACCTGTTTTTAATCCAGTAATTACTTCTTTAGATTCTTTTTTTTCTTTTTCTTCTATTGCCATATCCATTCCAAGAATTAATCCACCTACCATTGGATTGGTATTAAAAAATTGGTTATGCAAAGTCATCATTTCTTTTAAATCATCTTCATTTTTATATATTTTTCTTAAAGTTGGTAAAATACTATACAAATAGCCTGTGGACATCATTCTTTCATAGTTCCAACAAATTTGACTGCATAATAACCATCGTACATTCGCTGCCCACAAATCTCTTTTAGTAATATTATCTAAATCAGCAAGCCTTTTAGGTTCAATCTTCGTATTCTCCATTTTCATTTTCCACCCCTACCATTATATTATTTGAACCTTCAGTAACCGCAAGTTGCTTTGTGTAGTTCTTTTGGAAGAAAATAATTGCTAAAGCTAATCCAATTAATGCTACTCCTAACATTGGTACTTTTAAATAAGAGGCTGCAACAAAGCCAATTAGCAAATATGCAAAGAACTTTTTGGTAGGCAAATATCTTAATAGAATTGCGATACCAACTACTGGTAAAATTCCGCCTGCAACTTTCAAACCACCCATTAACCAATCAGGCATACCATCCACAATTAAATTAACAATTCTCTTACCGAAGACTAACATTATAAAAACAGGAATTGCGCGTGATAACCCCCAAGGCAGTGCACCTAATAAAACATTACGTTTAATAGCGGATATATTATTTTCCTCAATATTTCTATCTATACGATGGAGAAAAAACGTATTTGTAAAACGAGCTAGTACATCTAATTGAACCATTAGTAAACCAACAGGGACTGCAATGCCAATAGCAAATTCGACATCTTGATTTGAAATAACAGCAAATGCTGTTCCAACTATTGCACCTGTAACAAAGTCAGGTATGGAAGCGCCTCCATAAGTTCCTACGCCAAGAACCATTAATTGTAAAGTTGCACCTACTGCTAAGCCCAATTTAATATCCCCCATTATTATTCCTGCAATTGTACCAATAATTACTGGATATTGACAGCCGATATTTAAAGATAATGCATCAAGAATAGATAAAAAGGCTAATATGACCAAAAGAATTATTTGCCAAACTGCTAAATCCATAAATTTTCACTCCTTTTGGATTTATATAAGTTCCATAAAATTAACTGGTTCTTGAGTGGGAATCATTTGTGCAATAATCTTTATATTTTTGGAATCCAAATATTTAAAATCTTCAATATCTTGTTCCGTGACACATATTGATTTTCTGATCTGTTTTGAATTTGCCTTATTTGACATATTTCCAACAGTTATCTGAGAAAAATTGATACCTCCATCAACTAATTTACGTAATACGGAAGGAGATTTTACAATTATAAAAACACGTTGATCAGCATATTTATTGGATAAAATATTTTTTATTGCACCATTAGTAGTTAAAATGCTCAATTTTACTCCTGAAGGTACCGCTAATTTTAATGCCGTTTTCTCAAAATCATTTTTACAACATTATCATCAATAATCATAATTCGATTAGCTTTTAATGTATTTGTCCACATGGTAGCTACTTGTCCATGGATAAGCCTTTCATCGATCCTTACATGAATAATTCCATTTTCATTCGTCATTAATTTTCCTCCTCTCCAATCGTACTTATTAATTTATTATCCTTAGAAACTACTATTTTACAGAAATCTTTCACTTCATCCATAACTTGACTCAGACTTTCACCTAAACTTAGAGGGATTACCATAGCTAAAGAAAGACCCGTGGCAACTATAATATTACTATATTTTTGTGACGCAATAATTGCTGCATTGCATGGAGTTCCACCTGGAATGTCTACTATAATTGTAAACTCATCATCCCTATATTCTTGAATAATATTCTCAAATTGCAAGAGAACATCATTAATGCCCATAGTTTCTGTAAAACCTACTGCATGAATATTTTCATTGTTTCCGGTAATCATTTGACAACTATTTTTCGTCTCGATAGCATATTTTCCATGTGCTGCAAGTATATATTGCATACAGTACCCCCTCGAAAAAGTTGATATATTATTGTTTAGATGGTATAGGAATACTCCCTTTAATACTTTTCTTTAATTATTTCAATGGAATAATAATTGTGTCGCACATAAGTATCAACGAATTCAAATGGTTTGTTTTCAGATAAGTAAGTTATACGTTGAATATGGTAAACAGGACTGTCATTAATTTTCAATTTCTCTCTTACTTCATTTCTAACAGGGTATTCAATTTCAATTGTTTCTCTCATAGCTTCATGTAAAATATTAATTCCACAAACCTTAAATATTTTTTCTGATAATGAAGTGAATTCATCTTGGTTAGATAAGTCTATACCATTCAGATAGCTTTTTGGAATAAAATTGTTTTGCAACGCCCATGGAACATCATCAACGTAACGAATTCTTTGAAATTGAAAAATCCCTTCATTAGATGAAATATTTAATTTTTTTGCAATATGACTATCTTTTATTTCTTTTATGAGGTCGACTTCAGTTCTTTCTAAGCTTTCAATCGAATTAAACTGTTTCTTTTTATCGTTTGGAAAGTGAGAATACTCATTAAAAATTACTTGCTTATTTAAAATTGATTTACTAACAAAAGTACCTTTTCCTTGTATTCGGTTAATAAGCCCATCTCGTACTAGTTCCTGAAGAGCTCTTACAACAGTTGTGTTACTAACATTATATTTTTTCTTTAATTCCCCCTCAGAGTATATTTTTTCTCCTGGTTTCAATTTTCCACTTAGTATTTCTTCCTTTAAATCATAAATAATTTTTAAGTACTTGGGATCGTTCATGTTTCCTCCTAAAAAATGGTGATCTAATTACTACTAATTAACGTTATAACCGGTTAACACGTTAACTCTACATTTAGAATACATCTTTATGAAAACGATTTCAACTATTTTGTCAAAAAATAATTCTTATACTTCTATAAAGCAAATTTTACTGTTCTAAAGTAATTTCTAATTATCTCATAAGAAAGTAGGACATTCTCATCCTTAAAGCAAAAAAATTTTCTTTAACATTACATGCATGGATTATTCAAGTATATTGTGAAAAGTAAATACGAAGACAATAGTCTTAGTCCATCCTCTCTCTAAGAATCAAAGATTTAATAAAAATGTTTCAAGAACCTTCTTCTGTTTTCTGATTCCTTTCTTTCGTTCTCTGACAAATCTAGCCTTCACTTATAGCACTATCTTCTTTTCATACGATTATTATAAAAAATCTTTTCTCTCGTTATTTAAAAATTAACGGACTAAAATTCCATATTAAAAACAGGCTGGGACAAAAGGTTTTAGACCATAAGAAATCCGAACGTTATTCGAAAACTAATTTAAGTTTTTCGATAAAGTTCGGATTTTATTGCTATTTTAATGTTAAAAATAAACTGTTATTCGATTTTATGACATTCAATTTTAGTTTTGTCCCAGCCTCCTTCTATTATTGATTAGTCAGGACTTTTAAATATTAGAGCTAGATAAGTTAGGTTTTTCCAAGTGATATTATTATCCGCAAATTTTTGAAATAGGATTTATAATTGTTTGACTGATTTTCCTGCTATGTTAAATAATTTTTATTGTTTTAACATTGGATACAGTTCAGGTTGGCGTTCTTTTAATAAATTTAATGACATTAACCCCGTAGCTCTCGTTTTTACAATTTCTTCTTGAATTTCTATATCTACCGTTACCATTTTTTCTTCATAGCCAGTCGTTGCTACAATATTACCTGCTGGATTCACGATTTGACTGTGACCATAATAATCGTGATCTCCATGCATACCAACAATATCTGAAGAAATAAACCAGCATTGGTTTTCAAAAGCTCTTGTTTCATCTAACATATTGAAATATTTGCCCATCTGATCGTGTTTAGGATTACCGCCTACTTCCATCATTGGCCAAGCAGTCGGCATTATTAACAATTCCGCACCTTGTAATGCAAGCTCACGAGTTGTTTCTGGAAACATCTTGTCATAACAAATCAGTAACCCAATTTTTCCAATAGCTGTCTCGAAAACTTTGAATTCATCACCGCGATAATAAGCATGAACTTCATCACCTGGTTGATGAATTTTCCGATACGTACCAATATGTCCTTCTGGTCCCAGTAATACTGCAGAGTTATATAAACGGTCATAATACTTTGGATCCCGTTCTGTTAATCCGAAAACGATATACATATTATAATTAGCAGCAAGTTTTAATAAACGCTTCGTTGATTCTCCTTCAGGAACAAGTTCCGCTTGATCATGTTGATAGGAAATATTGTCATAATCAATTGCAAATAGATTTTTTAAGTATCCTTGTAGTGATTGCTCTGGAAAAACAATTAATTTTGAACCTTCAGCAGCTGCCTTTTGAATAAATGATTCATATTTTTCAAGATTTCTCTTTTTATCATACGTGACCTTCATTGAAACTGTAGATACTTTTACCATATATGATACGCCTCCTTAATGTAATATAAATTAACATTATATTGTTATTTATTATTACAATCATTATTTTATAACTTTTTTAAATAAAAATCAATTATTTTTTGAAAAAAAGCACACAAATCACGTTATATTTTATAACATATTTATTCTTACCAAAGTGATGTTTCTAGGATAAAATTGAAAGCTACAAAAAAATTAAAATACAAATACTTACATACTTTTAATCTTGCAATCCCAATAAAAATATAGTTAACTATATTTATGCATGGTTATTGTTCTGAACCGGATAAAAATTCCGGTGTTGGAACATAGGGTTCGGAGTTAGTCCGGACGGTCGGGTGGCTCTTTTTATTACAAAAAAACTTCATGAAAGCTCATGACTTTAGTCATTGAGATGAAATGAACAGGTTTTGAAATGAACCTTATGTATAGATAAGAACCTGCCGATGTTGTTTAAGGTCAGTTAATGCCATATTATATTTTTCACATAAAAATACGAATAATGACGGTTTTAGTCAAAGTTCGTAGTTAAATAATAATTGCTTCCTCGCTATTTAATGTTTAGTTTAAAGCCTCCCAAAGCTGTCTATACTGGGTAATACTACTAAATTACCTGGGGTGATAGTCTTATGAAAAACTTTGAAGAAGAGTATAATGTATTCCAAGATGCGTTAGAAATACCTAAACCTTGGTATGTTTTCCATAATGAATTAGCTAAAGAAGAAAACACCTTACACATTTATATTGAATATCAATCAGGAGCGGAATTTTCTTGTCCTAATTGCGGTAAAACGGGATGTAAAGTTCATGATATACAAGATCAAGACCGGACTTGGAGACATCTAAATTTTTGGCAATACAAGACCATTCTCCATGCCAGAATGCCACGAGTAAAATGTGAGTCATGCGGTAAAATACGTACGGTTGTCATTGATTGGGCACGTCCAGGAGCTGGATTTTCATTATTATTTGAGCACCATGTGTTGTCGCTAATGGTTGAAATGCCTGTCGCTGCCGTAGCTCGTGAAGTAGGCGAACATGATACGCGCCTTTGGCGAGTATTTAAATATTATGTCAACAAAGCCATGGAAAACATAGATGTATCTAATGTCACTCATATAGCGATGGATGAAACATCACGAGCAAAAGGCCATAAATATGTGACATTTTTTATTGATATGGATACCAAACGCCTAATTTTCGCTACTACTGGTAAAGGTGCAGAAGTACTGCAGGTGTTTAGCCAGTTTCTGGACAGTAAAGGGGTTTTACATTCCCAGATTAAAGAATTTTGTTGCGATATGTCACCAGCCTTTATTTCGGGTATTGAAGAGAAATTCCCGAATGCAACGATTACGTTTGATAAATTTCATGTCATGAAAATGGTAAATGAAGCATTAGATCAGGTACGAAAACAAGAATTGAAACATAGTGATTAGAGAAACTTTTTTGGTTTTGCCGTCTTTCTAAAATAAAATGCCGGCGGGATGCCGGCCAAGTTTCCTTATTTAGATAGATTTGTAAAAGCTTTTTCAGCATTGATATGCGTTTTTGTCATTTTGGTTTGATAGAGCCAATCTGATACTTTTTCCCAGGATTTTGGATCCTGATAGGCGAATGGTTTATTTTTTTCATCCATCAGCGGCAGAAGGATTTGCAGGCTCTTTGTTTCCACATTTTTGTCAAGCGGCGAAGACGGATCCTCGTGCTTCAATAAAATGGCAAGCCCTTTTTGCGAGTGCTTTTCGACATATTGCTGACCTTTTTCTGCTGCGGTGAGGAATTTTTTAAAAATTTCTGGCTGCTGTTTGAGCTTATTTTCGTTTGCGATTAAAACAAGCTCGTAATAGTCCGGTACGCCGTATTTTGCAGGGTTAAATGTTCGTACAGCGTGTCCTTCTTTTTCCAGCAGCAGCTTTTCATGATTCACAAAGCCGCCGATGATGGCATCTGTTTTATGCGTCGCCAGAGCAGGAATTAAGTCATATCCGACATCTACCGTTTTTACTTTATTTGGATTTCCGCCATCTGTTTTAACCATTGTACGGATGGCTGCTTCATAAAGCGGGATGGATGAGTAGCCGACCGTTTTTCCGGCTAAGTCTTTCGGGGACCGGATATTGCTTGAAGCCGGAACCATCACCCGATTAAGCGTATGGCGGACAACTGCGCCGAAAGATTGGACAGGGATGTTTTCATCACGTGCCATTAACACTTGCGGCTGGTAACTCAGCGCAATATCTACTTGATTGGCGGCGACAAGTTTTAATGGGTCGTTTGTATCAGACGGCATTTTAATGCTGACATCCAAGCCCTGTTCTTTAAAATACCCCTTTTCCTGCGCAACATAAAGAAAAGAATGGACAGCATTTGGATACCAGTCGAGCATAATGGTTATTTTTTGCAAATGATGTTTTGATGTGTGGTCTGCCCGGCTGCTGCAGGCACCCAATATCAATGCAAGCGCAGCCGTTAAAATCCATAGTTTTTTCATTGGAAAGCCCCCTTAAGCCTTTGTTCTGTATTTCAAAATGCTTTTTTCGATCGCGTAAACGAGCAAAAATAATATCATGCCGAGCGCGGACAGCAGAAAAACAGCAGAAAAGACAGCTCCTGCCTGCAAATATCCGGACATCCGCCTGCTGAAATAGCCGAGCCCTGCGTTTGCCCCGAGCCATTCCCCGATCGTAGCCCCGGTAACGCAATAAACAATGGATAATTTCAGCCCGGACAAAAATGAGGGAAGCGCCATCGGAATATGGAGCTTTCGAAAAATCACCCACGGCCCGGCGCCCATTGTCCGGAACAGGTTTTGATAGGCGGAATCAACAGCTTTTAGTCCGTCAAAGGTACTGATCACAACCGGAAAGATGGCCGTTAAAATAATAATGGCGACTTTGCTCCAAATCGTGTAACCGAACCACATCATAAATATGGGCGAAATCGCAACGAGCGGTACAGTTTGCGAGATCACAAGAAATGGATAAAAGATTTTTTCCGCTGTTTTGGAAACATACATGATGACGCCAAGCGCGACCCCGCCCGCAACGGATAAAATAAACCCGATGCAAACTTCCTCCAATGTTACAGGCAAATGCACGGCGACTAATTGCCTGCGGTTTGCCATAAAAGATTCATAGATTTGGGAAGGGGAGGGCAGGATAAAAGACGGGACAAACCCTTTCTGTACGATCCACTGCCATCCGCTGATTATCACGATCGTAACAATACAAAACAGCCCGTAATCTTGCGCCCATTTTTGCCACTTCATTTACTCGACCCCCTTTGTTGTGCATGATTCACCGTTTGGGCCATACTCCTTCCGCAAATAAAAAACCGCCCAATTCCGGAGAAATGAGCGGCCGTAATGTCACATTATGTACTCACTTCCCTCCGCTGGTATGATCCAGATCAGGTTCAAAGGGTCCGAAGCATGGTGCCCCGTCTCAGCCAGTGGCTCCCCTAGTGAAATCATGCATATTTTATTCGTTTGGAATATAAGCAATTATAGCATAATCAATTGAAAATCGGAATGGTCAGCTGGAATAAATGGCCGGCAGTAAATTTTCCGGCCGTATGCGTAATTGTTACTTTTGCATTGAATGTGTGAGATTAAGGCCTTTGTCAGATGATTTATTCCTAAGTTCAATCTCAATTTGTTCAAGGCTTTTCCCTTTAGTTTCCGATACTTTTCTTATTACAAAGATAAATGCTAAAACACCCATAATGCCATAAACGATGAACATCGTGCTAATGCCAAATTGTTCTATTAATTTAGGAAAAGTTAGTGAAACAATTAAGTTCGCAAGCCAGTTTGCTACACTGCCGATCCCCATGCCGATTCCACGGATTTTAAGCGGGAATATTTCCGACAACATGACCCAAACAACCGGCCCCCAAGTTAATGAGAAAAAAGCAATATAGACAGCCAGGCATACGACTGTAGTCCAACTGGCGGCAGGGGACGAGCCAAGCAAAGCGCTTACAATCCCAAGTATAAATAAAGCGATCGACATCCCGGCATTTCCAATGAGTAAAAGCGGTTTTCGACCAACTTTGTCAATAATGAGAACAGCAACGGCTGTTATGATGACATTGACGATCCCGATTCCAACGGTTCCTAAAATTGCAGCAGAATCACCGAGACCGATTTTCGTAAATGTTGTCGGGGCGTAATAAAGGACAGTATTGCATCCGATAATTTGCTGGAAGACAGCCAGTCCGATGCCGGCGATTAGAGACGGGCGTACCCATGCTTGTTTTACTTCTTTGAAACCGCCTTGATTTTTTTCCAGTTCATTTGCAAGTTTGATTTCTTTGATTTCTTCTTCAACGCCTTGGTTTTTCCTCATAAAGTTTAAAATAGACCTGGCTTCCTTTTCCATTCCTTGTTTAAGCAGCCATCGGGGACTTTCTGGCAGAAAAAACATTCCAATCAGTAGCAATAGACCGGGTATGAATGCAAATCCCAGCATCCAGCGCCACCCTCTAGAAGCAGCAAAGGCGTAGTTGATAATATAAGCCAGTAAAATTCCGACCATAATCATCAGCTGGTTTAGGCTTGACAATGCTCCGCGGATAGCAGTCGGTGCCATTTCCGATAAATACATTGGCACAAGCGCAGATGCACTTCCAACTGCCAATCCAAGTATGATTCTAAAAAGGATTAAGATCCCTGTATTTGGGGCCAGTGCCGAACCTAATGCACCGATACAAAATATTGTTGCAGCAAGCAGGACAACCTTTTTCCTTCCCCATCTGTCTGATAATGCCCCGCTAATCGCTGCACCAATCATACAGCCGAATAAAATGGAACTAACGACAACCCCTTCTGTCCATGATGTTAAGTGTAAATCTCTTTTTATGAAAAGAAGGGCGCCGGAAATTACCCCTGTATCATAGCCAAACAACAAACCGCCTAATGCTCCGAAAAAATAAATCAGGCCATTATTTATTTTAAACTTCATTTATTTTCCCTCCCAAGTTTTGAAAGATCAATTGGTTTTCCTTAAATCAAACAACTGGTGATTGATCGCAACGGTATGCGGATATACATCTTTATATACTTGGTAAAATGCCTGATAGCGGCTGACATTCTCAGGTATCGGTTCGAATGTTTGGCCTGGTTGGATAAAAGCTTCTGTGCAATCTTTTAAAGACGGGTACCAGCCTAATCCGCTTGCGGCGATCATGGCGGCTCCCATACCCGGGCCTTGTTCGTTCTGCAGTTTGATGACTGTCGCATTAAAAACATCGGCCTGGATTTGCAGCCATAAGTCGCTTTTGGCGCCACCGCCGATCGAAATGACCGTGTCTATTTTCTTTCCGTAGTTGCGGAAAATTTCAACACTTTCATGAATCGAGAACACAATGCCTTCAATCACTGCGCGGGCAAAATCTCGTTTCGTATGGGAACTGTCTATTCCCGTAAATGTGCCACGGATTTTTGCATCTGCATAAGGTGTCCGTTCCCCGACAAGAAAAGGGGTAAAAATCAGCCCGTTGGCGCCGATTGGGGAGAGCGCGGCTTCCTCTAATAAATCCGTAAACGGCTGGCAATTTGCGAATGTATCTTTAAACCAGGACAAACTATATCCGGCAGCCAAAGTGACGCCCATTGTGTAATAGGAATCTTTTTGCCCGTGGTTAAAGAGATGTACTTTACCGCCGAAGTTTTTGTTTTTATCTTTTTCATAAGAAAGGAAAACACCTGATGTGCCGATACTGCAGAGTGCTTTACCTTCTTCTAAAATCCCCGCACCGATTGCGCCGCAGGCATTATCCGCCCCGCCGGCAAATACTTTCACGTCCGGGGACAAACCGCATTTTTCTGCGATTTCAGGTATTAATCTCCCAACTTCGTCTTCTGTTTCCACTAACGGCGGGCAGATTCCAGACGGGATATCAAAAGCGCGCAGGATATCCGTGCTCCACGATTTGTTTACAATATCTAAAAGCAGCGTGCCGGCTGCATCGGAATAATCCATGCCAATTGTTCCGGTTAACCGGAAACGGAGATAATCTTTCGGCAATAAAAAGACCCGTGCTTTTTTTAAATTTTCCGGTTCGTATTTCTTCACCCAAAGGATTTTTGGAAGCGTAAATCCTTCCAAAGCGGGGTTTTTCGTAATTTCAAGCAGTTTGCCGCCCAGCTCCCGTTCGATTTGTTTGCATTGTTCTGTCGTTCTTGTATCATTCCATAGAATGGCATTGCGGATGACCCGGTAGTTTTCATCGAGCAACACGAGGCCGTGCATCTGGCCGGAAAAGCTGAGCCCTTCAATATCATCCCGGGGAACTTTAGATTCTTCCACCAGTTCTTTTAAAGCCTGGACTGTTTTTTCCACCCATTCTTCCGGATCCTGTTCACTGTAGCCTGGCCGCGGTTGGATTAATGGATAGGGTTTTGATACGGATGAAACCACCCGGCCGTTCTGATCGACAAGCAGCACTTTCACTGAACTTGTCCCTAAATCCACACCGATAGCATATTTCATGGTAATCTCCTCGCTAAAATAGACCCGGTCGCCCTTTAGGCAGGCCGGATCCATATTTTTAAGCTAAAGCGCCTTGATACGCTTCTTGGACAATATAGTGGTTCAGTGTATTTTTCAGTTGTTCCAGCCTTCCCGACTGGTTAGTGATTTCTTTTTTGTCCAGAATATAGTTTTCCAGAGATTTGAAGTCGGCTCTGCCGGAAACGATATCGGCCCCAATGCCTTCTTTGTAGCTGCTATAGCGTTCTTCGATAAAGTCATCGAATACTCTGTCTTCAATCAGGCGGTTGGCAACCTTTAAGCCGAGGGCGAAGCTGTCCATGCCGGCGATATGCGCATAGAACAGATCTTCCGGTGTAAATGATGTCCGGCGCGTTTTTGCATCAAAGTTCAATCCGCCCCTGCCAAGGCCGTCGTTTTTCAATACTTCGTACATGGCAAGTGTTGTGGAATAAAGGTCTGTCGGGAATTCATCCGTATCCCACCCAAGCAGCGGATCACCTTGGTTAGCATCTAAAGATCCCAGCATGCCGTGCGTCCTTGCGACACGGATTTCATGTTCAAAAGTATGTCCGGCGAGTGTCGCATGGTTGGCTTCCAAATTCAATTTAAAATCTTTATCCAAATCATAGGTTTTCAAGAATGCAATGGCGGTAGCGGCGTCAAAATCGTATTGGTGTTTCGTCGGTTCTTTCGGTTTCGGTTCAATTAAGAATTGGGCATCGAATCCGATTTCTTTTGCATAGTCGACAGCCATATGGAAGAATCTGGACATATTTTCTTGTTCCAGTTTCATATCGGTATTTAATAAAGTTTCATAGCCTTCACGCCCTCCCCAGAATACATAGTTTTCAGCACCTAATTCTTTCCCGATTTCCAGTGCCTTTTTCACCTGGGCGGCAGCATAAGCGAATACATCTGCATTGCATGAACTTGCCGCGCCGTGCATGAACCTTGGATTGGTGAACATGTTTGCTGTATTCCAAAGCAGTTTTACCTTACTTGTTTTCATATAATCTTTAATCATTGCAACGATAACGTCTAAATTTTTGTTTGTTTCTCTTAATGTATCGCCTTCAGGGGCAATGTCGCGGTCATGGAAGCAGAAGTAAGGGTTTCCAAGTTTTTCAAAAAACTCAAACGCCGCTTCTACTCTTGCTTTCGCAAGATCCATGCCTGAGAAACGATCCCACGGGCGGACTTTTGATCCTGCGCCGAACGGGTCAGTCCCTGCCTCAGTAAAGGTGTGCCAGTATGCAACCGAGAAGCGCAGATGTTCCTCCATCGTTTTGCCGGCGACGACTTCTTTCGGATTGTAATGGTTAAACGAAAGATCGCTTTTTAATTGTTTACCAGAATAAGTGATTTTGCTGACGTTTGGAAAATATGCCATTGCTGCTTCCTCCTATAAAATTTTGTAAACGCATACATAGGGCCCTAAAAAATATTGGGTGATTACTTTGTTTAACAGTTAAACTAAGTATGTGTTTATATTAGCACGATCGTTTGAAAAAAACAACCGAATTTCGATATAATTTTGATATAATAAATAAAAAAGCGGCGAATTCGTTTATTGGACATACGAAATGGAGAGATGCATTCTAATGAATACAGCTGATCAAACTTTTATCAAAAACCAGAACCAGCGGGTGATTTTAAATGAAATCGTAAGACATGATCAAATTTCCCGTGCTAAACTGGCGAAAATCACAAGATTAAATAAAGCAACGATTTCCTCACAGATTTCGTCGCTGATTGAAAAAAACTTAGTGAAAGAAATCGGAACGGGATTATCCAGTGGGGGAAGAAAGCCGGTCATGCTGGTGTTTAATAAAAATGCCGGTTATGCCATTGGTGTGGATATAGGGGTAAACTATATTTTAACGGTTTTAACGGATCTGGAAGGTGGCATGATATACAGCGATTATTGTGAAATTGAGGATCCTTCATTTGATATGGTGAAATCGGTTATCATCGAAAGGATACGGCTTGTTGCAAGCAAAGCGCCTTCATCACCGTATGGGATTATTGGGATAGGCGCCGGTGTCCACGGGTTCGTAAACCTCCAGCAAAAGGTGCTCTTTACGCCAAATTCCAGATGGCGGAATGTGGATTTGAAGCAACTTTTGGAAGAGCATTTTGACTGCCCTGTATGGGTGGATAACGAAGCAAATGCCGGGGCTTACGGCGAAAAATTGTTTGGTGCCTTAAAGCATTGCAGCAACGGCATTTATGTCAGCATCGGAATCGGTATCGGTATCGGCATCATTGTAAATGATCAATTATACCGCGGTACGGAAGGTTTCTCGGGGGAAATGGGCCATATGTCCATTGATTTTAACGGCAGGCAGTGCGGCTGTGGCAATAAAGGCTGTTGGGAACTTTACGCGTCGGAAAAAGCATTTTATGATCAATTATGTAAAGTGAAGAACAAGCAGCGGATCACCTTGGAAGAAGCAACCAAGTGTATTCGCGAAAATGACAGTGAAACTATCCGGGAGCTCGAAAAGTTAGGGTGCTATTTGGGAATCGGGCTTACCAATATTATTAATGCATTTAACCCCGAAGCGATTGTACTTCGCAGTAATCTGATCCAGGCTAACCCGATTGTATTAAATGCTATACAAAGCACGATTACATCCAGAGTATCGAAATATGTCCGCCAAAATCATCAAATCTACTTGTCCCAATTAAATCGGAACGCGACAGCCATGGGGGCAGCGGCTTTTATTGTGCATGACTTTCTGATGGAATCCGAACAATTGTATGGGAATTAAAGAAAAAAGGGCTGGCCCGAAGCTCCTTTTAACCGGGAAATTTTGCCTATAAGGCTTCTGTTTCAAGGGGAAAATTTTCCCTAAGTGTCTATCGAAGCTCTTAAAGGGGGATTGTTCCAAAAGCTAATTGACGGCTGGACATCCCTTTTTCCTAAAATTCATTTTAAAAAGACAAAGCAGTGACCAGCCTCCCCGAAGTGTCTAATTGGGGCTGCTAAATAGACAAATGTCGAGCCCGCATTAAACGGTTCAAAGATTGCTCAAAAAGACAAACGGTGCACAGCCGCGCCAAAATGTTTCAAAGGAAAATAAGCAAAGAGTTTTCTAATAACCTCATGCGTTTAACGCTGAAGCATCCGCTCCAATGCCAAAACGGCATCACTGGCAGTCACTTCATCGACTTTAATGACATTTGTTTCTTTGCCTTCCATGATATTTTCCAGCGACCAGAGGAGATGCGGCAGGTCGATCCGGTTCATCGTCAGGCATGGGCACATCACCGGATTAAGTGAAATTATTTTTTTATCCGGATGGTTTTTGAACAGGCGCTGCACGAGGTTCATTTCAGTGCCGATTGCCCATTCGCTTCCGGCAGGCGCTTTTTCGATCGTTTCAATGATGTATTTCGTTGAGCCGTTCAAGTCCGAATGGGCAACGACTTCGCGCGAGCATTCCGGATGGACGATGATTTGCATGTCCGGAAATTTTTTGCGCACAAATTCAATATTTTTGACGGTAAAATGCTCATGGACGGAACAGTGCCCTTTCCATAAAATGACTTTAATGTTTTCAAGCGCACACTCATAAATCAGTTCATTCCGGATCGGGTCCCAAACCGCCATATCCTTTAAATCGACTCCTAAATCATAGGCGGTGTTTCTGCCGAGATGCTGGTCCGGCAAAAAGAAAATCCGTTCCTTTTGGGTAAACGCCCATTCCACCATTTTTTTCGCGTTCGAAGAAGTCACGGTTGCGCCGCCGTTCCGCCCGACAAAGGCTTTAATGGCTGCAGTGGAGTTCACATAGGTGAGCGGCAGGATCGTGTCACCAAACAGCTGCTGCAACATGTCCCATGCCCGTTCGGTTTGGTGAATATCGGCCATGTCCGCCATTGAACAGCCCGCACGCATGTCGGGGAGGATGACGGTTTGTTCGTCTGATGTTAAAATATCCGCCGTTTCCGCCATAAAATGCACGCCGCAGAACACAATATACTTGGCATCGCGGTTTTTTGCCGAGATTTGTGCAAGCTGTAGCGAGTCGCCGGCTGCATCGGCAAACTGGTATACTTCTTCGCGCTGGTAATGGTGGCACGGAATAAAAAGTTTGGCGCCGAGTTCCTTTTTGATCTCCCAAATCCTTTTTTCCATTTCATCCTGTGTAAGAGATTTGTATTTTTCCGGCAATGTCTGCACCTGCAAGGTTTCCAGCAAGCTCATAAAAGAACCTCCTTTGCATTTTCAACGCTCGCGCTGATATCGAGCGCCTGATAAGAATGGGTCAAAAATCCGAGCGAAATCCAATCGACCCCGGTTTCGGCATAACAGCGGATATTTTCCATCGTAATACCGCCTGATGCTTCGGTTATGATGTGGCTTGGGACAAGGGAAATCCATAATTTGATTTCTTCCGGCGTGCGGTTGTCGAACATAATGATGTCGGCACCGGCTTCAATGGCTTCCAGCAGCTGTTCTTTCGTTTCAATTTCGACTTCAATTTTTACTGTATGCCCGATATTTGCTTTCACTTTTTGCACAGCTTTGGTAATGCTGCCGGCAAATGCGATATGGTTGTCTTTCAGCATGACGGCATCGTACAGGCCGCGCCGGTGGTTGAAACCGCCGCCTGCTTTGACGGCATATTTTTCAAGCATTCTGAGCCCCGGGGTCGTTTTCCTTGTATCGCAGATCCTCGCGCGGGTTCCTTCTGTTTCGCGGACGGCGGCATGTGTCGTTGTGGCAATTCCCGACATGCGCTGGAGTAAATTCAGGATGACCCGCTCGCCGGCAAGGAGGCCCGCAATCCGCCCGTGGATTTCCGCAAGCACCTGGCCTTTTTCGATCGGGATTCCGTCTTCCGCATAAATGTGCGGTTCAATTGCGTTGTCAAGGAGCCGGAATCCTTCTTCGACAACGGCTTTCCCGCAAAAAATCCCGCTTTGTTTTGCGACAAAAGTCAATTTGCCTTTTTGCGAAGGCGGAAAAATATATTCCGTATTGATATCGCCGTCCCCGATATCTTCCATGAAAAAATATTTAAGCATGGATTGCAGTTTGAGCCTGTTCATGTAAACCTCTCCTTTTGGCTATGCCGTTTGCTTTCGAATGGATGAGATGCACGCCTTTCCACTCCTCCCGTTCTTCCGGGTAATCCGCGCGAATATGGGCACCTCTCGACTCCGTCCGGGAGAGCGCTGATTGGGTGATCAGAAAACTGTTTGTAAACATGAATACTTTTTCAATTTCTTCCCTTGATAGATGATCGAGCGAGAAATCAGAAAAAGTATCTGCCTCCAATGCTTTAAACCATTCCAGATGGGCTTGCAATGCAGCTTCGTTCCGGATGATGCCGGCTTTTTCCATCATTTTTTTCTTTAACTCGTCCGTGTCTAGAAACCGGACTAGTTCCGGGATTAATGGAGGGCGGCTTTCTTCAGGGGTTTTATCAGGGGTCCCGGCCGGAGCCTGTCCGTTCAAAAATTCCGCCAGCCGCTTGCCGAATACAAGCCCTTCCAAAAGGGAATTGCTTGCCAGTCGGTTTGCGCCGTGGACGCCGCTGCAGGCTACCTCCCCGATGGCATACAGTCCTTTTACTGTTGTCCTTCCATATGTGTCGGTGAGAATGCCGCCCATAAAGAAGTGGCTGCCCGGTACGACAGGAAGGAGGCCGGAATGGATATCCACCCCATTTTGTCGGCAAATTTCCGTAATTGTCGGGAATCTTTTTTCAAAGTTTTTGATTGTCTTGATATTTAAGAATACCTTTTTCCGTTGTTTTAAAGTTTGGTAGATTTGGTAGGCGACGATATGTCTCGGCGCAAGGTCTTTTAACGGATGGGCGTTTGCCATGATGGGATTGCCGTCTTCGTCAACAAGCACCGCCCCTTCCCCGCGCACTGCTTCGGACACGAGCCCTTTAGCACCACAGCCGGCAAACAAAAGGGTCGGATGGAACTGGACAAATTCCATATCCGCCAGTTCCGCGCCTGCCCGGTAAGCCATGGCGATGCCGTCGCCGATGATTTCCGGATGGTTCGATGTAAAAGGATACAAGCTTCCGAGCCCGCCCGTTGCAATGACCGTGTGCGCGCCGAAATAGCGGCGGATTTTGCCGCTTGCCGTTTTCGTTTTGACCCCGATGACACTTCCGGATTCCGGTGATATCAGCAATTCAAAAGCCAGTTCATGTTCAATGACTTGGACATTTTCGCCGAGCTGTCCGAGAAGATGCTCGATGACATACCTTCCTGTCGCATCCCCGCCGCAATGGAGGATGCGGTGCGCCGTGTGTGCGCCTTCCAGCCCCAAATCAAGCTCCCCGTCCGGCAGCCTGTCCACGGGAAGCCCGCTTTTGATGAGAGCATTGGCAGCGGCGGCGCCTTCTTTTACAAGCTTTTCCACTTCTTTGTCAGCGTGGTGGAAACGCCCTGCTTTGAGCGTGTCTTCCATGTGGAATTCGAAGCAATCTTCCGGCGAGAGGACGGCTGCAATCCCTCCTTGGGCTTTATAGGAATTGCTCGTTTTCTTTGCCGACTTTGTAATGATGGTTACATTGAACCGGCCGCTCAGATGGGCTGCCAATTGCAGGGCCGCAATCCCGCTGCCCAGAATAATGATATTTTCTGCCATAGTGATCTCCTTACTTTACATCTGTCTTGACACTTATATTTGCACAAAATTAAACTAATGACAAGTACTTTTTATTGGGGGATTACGATGCATTATTTTGATTATGCGGCAACGACAAAGATGAGCGGGTTGGCACTTGAAGCGTATATGGAGACGGCTAAACATTTCTATGGGAACAGCGAAAGCCTGCACGATATCGGGACGAATGCGCATGCGGTGTTGGAAAAATCGCGGGCGCTGATCAGCGGATATCTCGGCATCCCGGCCGAAAGCATATATTTTACATCCGGGGGCACGGAAGGGAATCTATTGGCAATCCTTTCGTTGGCAATGGGCGCGGCTAATAAGGGAAAACATATTATTTCTTCAATGGCGGAACATGCGTCTGTCCATTCGGCGCTCAGTTTTTTGGAACAGCAAGGGTTTGAAGTCACGAGGATCCCTTTTACAAAAAAGGGCACGCTTCATTTGGACAAGTTAGAGCAGGCGATTCGGCCGGATACCGTGCTTGTTTCCATCCAGCATCTCAATCAGGAAATCGGTACAATCCAGCCGATCGGGGATATTTCCCGGATCGTTAAAGGAAGGGGCATTTTGTTCCATTCCGACTGCGTGCAATCGTTTGGAAAAGCGGATTTAAACAGCATCATTCCTTTTGTGGACAGTATTACGGTCTCCTCGCATAAAATTCACGGGCCAAAAGGCGTGGGGGCGGTGTATATCCATCCTTCCTGCGTGGTAAAGCCGGTTTTCTCGCACCTGTCGCACGAAAAAGGCATCCGTGGCGGGACCGTAAATGTGCCTGGCATTGCGGGGTTCGCCGTTGCGGTGGAAGACATTTCCATTGAGCGTGAACGGGACTGGGCATTTCGGAATCTATTGAAACAGGCGTCTGGCGGAATGGTTACTTTTATTGAAGGGGCTCCTGAGGCTCAGCTCCCCTCTTTGGTTGGATGCATGATCCCGGGTGTGCAGGGGCAGCTTGTTTTGCTCGAATGCAACAAAGCGGGGTTTGCCATTTCGACAGGCAGCGCTTGTCAGGAACATCACGAAGGCGGCAGCAAGGCGGTAGAAGCGATGGGATATCCGAAAGAAGTATCCGACCAATTTTTCAGAATCTCTTTCGGGCGTTATACCACAAAAGAAGAAGTCGTTTTGCTTGGGAAGACGTTGAAAAAGATTGCTGCTGTGTATGGGAAAATACGGTATCCGTTTGGTATTAAAATATAGTTCTGTCCGAGGACCCTTTTTAAAAAGATTACTCCGCTTCTTTAATCGTTATAAAGAAAGTACAAATAGACAAATCTGCGCTCCGAGACAGAGGAAATGTCTTTTAGAAAGCTTTAAAGAGACAAAAGAGAGCAGTAAGGCAGTGTGAATGACTCTTAGGAAGCGTCAAAGAGACAAAAGAGAGGGGATGTAAAATATTTAGGAAAACGGCCTTGAAGGCATGATGTTCAGCACTTCCATGAAAAAATACAGTACAGAAGGTTGGAGGAGTGAAAGAAGATTAATATGGACCAGACGGAAAGGCACGGCAGAAACGAACCGGTGCATGCACGCGGCAGGAAAAAAGTAGCAACCAGGTCCCTGTATTAGTTGTATGTATGGAAATGGATCCATGATGGCAATATAAAAGGGCTTGTAAATTTTGCTGCTGCTTTTATTACCGGAATGACGGCAGATTTGGCGGTGGGCATCAGGTAAAACAGAAGGCACCTGTTTCCTGATGGCACATTGGTGACAGTGCTGGTGATTTCCATGGTGTTAAGCACTTCCGCCCCATGGTATCAGGCAGCAGTGACTACACTGGTTGCATCGGTTCAAAACATTTATTTGCGGCACGGAAGCCGGTCTTTAACCCGGCTGCATTCGGGCTGTTTGTTTCGATCCTTCTGTTCCACAGCAGCCAGAGCTGGCGGGGCGGGCTGCCGCTTTTGCCATCATCAATGGTTTTATGATTGTCAATAAGTTTCCGCAAGTCCTGTCATTCTTAAGTGTTTATTTTTGTTATTTATTCTGGTTGAGGTTACTCAGTTAAGTGAAGTAAGCGGGGTTTTCAGGGATCCATATATCCAATCCGTGTTGTTTCTTTCATTCATCATGCTGACAGACCCTCCGACATCCCCGGCAAAGTATAAATGCCAGATTTTTTTGGCGTAATTGCCGCCGTTGTCAGTGTAGCGGAATATAGTTTTTCAGGACGTATCGTTTTTGCTGGCCGGATTGCTCGCGGCGAATATTGGAAGAGCGTATTCATCCGCAGTCCTCGGAAAACGCCGAAAGCTGTACTGCAATAATGAAGAGTATTAAAGCGCAGCCACTCGAATTAGCAAGTGAAAGTACGAGCATTTCTAAAATGACTTTGTTTCCAAATTTTCAATAACGGTTTGTATAATAAAAATGCAGAAAAGTTTTTCCAAAAATCGGAATGTGCAGCTGAAAGGTGGAAAAAAGATGGTGCATATTACAGTCATTGGCAGTTGTTCCATGGATTTGGTCGTCACTGCAGAGAGAAGGCCGCTTGCCGGCGAAACCGTTATCGGAAACTCTTTTCAAACTGTGCCTGGCGGTAAAGGGGCAAACCAGGCAGTGGCCGCGGCCAGACTCGGGGCAGAAGTGACGATGGTCGGCCGGGTTGGGGATGATGTGTATGGGGAAAAAATCCTTGAAAATCTGCGTAAAAATGGCGTCAATATACAATTTATGATGCCGGTTGCGAATTGCGCTTCGGGAACGGCCCATATCACATTGGCAGAGGGGGACAACAGCATCATTTTCGTAAAAGGCGCAAATGATTTTGTCACGCCGGAATACTTGGAAAAAACGGAAGAAGCCGTCACTAGTACTGATATCGTTTTGATCCAGCAGGAAATCCCTGTGAAAACGGTGGAGTATGCGGCCGAACTTTGCAGCAGGCACCGGATCCCGCTTTTGTTAAATCCGGCCCCGGCCCGTTCGGTTTCGGGGGAACTCATTGGACGGGCTGCTTTTATTACGCCGAATGAACACGAATGTGATGTGCTGTTTAACGGAATGCCTCGTTCGGAAGCTTTAAAGCAGTTTCCCAATAAGCTGATCATTACAGAAGGGAAAAATGGCGCCCGCTTTTTCAACGGGAGCCGGGAAATCGTTGTTCCGGCTTTTCCGGTTGAAGCCGTGGATACGACAGGGGCGGGGGATACCTTTAATGCCGCTTTTGCCGTTGCAGTGGCAGAAGGGAAGAAAATGGAGGAAGCCCTCCGGTTTGCCAACCGCGCGGCATCTTTGTCTGTGACAAAATTCGGGGCGCAGGGGGGAATGCCGTTTAGGGAGGAATTGGAAAAACATCGTTAAAAAGGGCTTCCCCAAAAGCCCTTTTTATGCAAGGAATCCAGGAGAAACAAGGGCCTATCCTGGATAATAAAGATACATTTCTTGATGCAGAAGCAGTGAAGCGGCTTTTAGACAGAAAGTTTCCGGCACGGATAAATGTCAAAACTGCATCGTGTGCCGCTCTTTATTCCTTCAATTCCTCTTTAAACTTTTCTACGACATTTACCATCGCCATCATCTCGACATCCCCCTCCTGATGTTTCCGTAAAGAAACAGTGCGGTTTTCCATTTCTTTTTTGCCGTCGACTTCCACTCTAAAATCATGGGATTCTAACACGGCTTTGATTTCCTCCGCATAGCCGAGCTGCACATCTGAAATGGAGGCGAACCTGCCCAAAATGATAAAGACAGCAGCACCGATTCCGATGGCAACAATCGTGACGATTGATCTTCTGTTTTTTGCACCTGTTTTTCCTCTCTTGATAATTTTTGTAAAATTAAAAAAATATTTACTGATTATAAACAATTTTCTGCGCTTTTCGGATCGTGATATGCCATTTGGAGCCTGTTTCAATATGGTAGGCTTTGGCAAAAGAGCCTTGGTTGATCGCGATGCCGAGTTTGTACAGTGAATTGATATACAAAAGCGGCTCGCCGACATGGCTGTCAGCAAAAGAACGGCCGAATGTCATGATATTTTTGTAGTGCTGGCGCGATTCATTGAAGATGGTGACTTCAAAGGAATCGCCGTAGTTCACGCCCAATTGCCTGAACAATCCGGAGTCGATATTCGTCCATAAGTTGCCGAAGCGGACATCGAGCGTGTCGATGGTTCCTTCAATGACGCCGTCTTTGAGTACCGAGTCTTTTTTCGGCAGTTCAATAATGGTGTCAACCAGAATTTCCGGGCCTACCTCTTCAAACGTAATGACCCCCGCCGCCAGCCTTGCCCCAGTGTAGGCATATACATCGCGGCCGTGGAACGTGTATGATTCCTCGGAATTCGGGAGCCGGTTGACCGTTTCATCAATTTCCCGCGCGGCAACAATGTTTTTCTTCATGTGGGTGAGGGTGCCGTTATCCGGTGTAATGATATAATGATGGTCCGCTGTTTTCACAGCGATACTCCTCCGGTCGGAACCAACGCCGGGATCGACTACGCTCACAAAAACGGTTTCTGCCGGCCAGTAAGAAACGGTCTGGTACAGCCGGTAAGAGGCTTCCCAAATATTGTAAGGCGGGATTTCATGGGTCAAATCAAAGATCCTTAACGACGGTTCAACAGAGATCGCCACCCCGTTCATGGCACATACAGCACCGTCGCACAGGCCAAAATCTGTTTGCAGTACCAATGGTTTTGTCATTTTGATTCCTCCTGATTGCAAATAAAAAACCACACCCTTAATCTTTTAAGGGCGTGGTTAAAATCGGACGCGGTACCACCTTAATTCGCTGTTTACTCGCATAAACAGCCTCAGCCAGTACGAAAGCACAAAAGCTCTTTATACTGCGGCGCTTTTAACGAGCGCTCCCCCGCCGGGACCTACTTGCTTTCTAAAAAGCTTTCAGCACGGAACTCCAAGGCCATTTTTCCGGTCCGTCCTTTTGCTTCTTTTCAGCTCCCGAAGCTCTCTGTGAAAATTCGTGAACCGTACTTTCCCTTTTCATCGTTTTTTCAAATAAAGCTTAAATTTATTATAGACTTTATAGTTTGAAAGTTCAAGATGGAAAATTTGATAAAATACTTTTTCGTTCCCATTATTCCTGGCGCTTTTCGAAAAAAATTGTTCTCCGCACGCAGTTTGTACTACATTACTGTAAGTATTTGATCGTACAGAAAAAATGAACGGTCCCCAGGTGGCTCCGCCGTGCCTACGGCGAAAACCTTTCTATTGCATTTTTATGGCTTACCCTGCATAAAAAAGAATTGAAATGTTGCAGAATAAGAGGCCCTGCTTATTTTGTTACCGTTGCCAAGGAGGCGTCTGATGCCGTAAGTGATCGCAGCATCAATATTCCATTTTCAACATCATCTTTTTATGTAAAATGTTCTTCCTTCTTTTAGTACATAATTTTCTTCAGATTTGACTGAAAAAAGTTGACAAATTGGTTTGAAAATTTTATTATGAAGTTATTTAATTTTTATAATGTTGGGAATCCATACAATATTGGAAACCTTCGGAGGTGGTGCGCTGAATTTCAGAAGATGAGGAACTGCAACCGGCCGATAAAAATAAGTATTCAGGGAGGTATCACGTTGAATCAGACGATCGGGAACCAGTTGGACATGCTTTCAGTGGGAAAAGCGCAAAAAAGGGCAACTGCGGTAATTGGATTAGGGCTGTTTTTTGAATTCTTTGAGCTTTTTCTTGCGGGTGTACTATCCAGCGTATTAGGAGAAGAATTTCATGTATCCGCCTCACTAATGCCTTTGCTGCTTGGTTCCAGCTTTTTGGGGATGTTTATCGGGGCCATTTTCCTGAGCAATATTGCGGATCGTTACGGCAGAAAGCGGGCTTTTATGCTGAATGTAGGCATTTATAGCTTTTTTACTCTTTTCATTGCATTTAGCCCGAATGTCGGGACGGTTATCTTTTTCCGATTTTTGGCGGGAATGGGCCTTGGCGCGCAGCCGGCGTTATGCGATACATATTTAAGTGAATTGATTCCGTCGGCGAAACGTGGGAAATATATTGCCTGGGCTTATACGATTGGTTTTCTGGCCGTGCCGGTTGAGGGATTTCTTTCCCGCGCACTTGTGCCTTTAAGCCCATTTGGGATGGAAGGATGGAGATGGGTATTCATGATCGGCGCAGCCGGGGGAGTTATCGCCTTAATGGCGGCCCGTGCCCTGCCGGAGTCTCCGCGCTGGCTTGCTTCTAAAGGGAGAATTCGGGAAGCAGGTGCAATGCTGGAGAAATTCTGGGAAGGCGGGAAAGGGGTAGGACCGTTTCCGGAAGTACAGGCAGAACCTGCGGATAAAGCGCCACAAGGGAATCTATTGGGCGCGGTTTTCCAAAAAAGATTCCTCAAAAGTACGGTTATGCTTTATATTTTTCAAATCTTTCAAACGGTCGGTTACTTCGGCTTTGGTACGCTTGCACCACTTGTATTGGCATCAAAAGGATATACTGTCACCCATTCACTTGAGTATATCGCACTGTCATTTATCGGATATCCGCTCGGTTCATTGCTTTCTGTCCCGCTGATTGAGAGAATGGATCGTAAGTGGCTGGTCTGCCTTTCAGCTTTTTGTATGGGCGTATTTGGCATTTTATTTGGGATCGGCGGATCGCCTTCTTTGATCATTGTGTTTGGATTTGCATATACGCTTTGCAGCAACATTTTTTCAAATGCTTTTCACGTGTTGCAGGCGGAAATTTTTCCGACCGAAATCCGGGCGAGCGCTACCGGAATGGCGTACAGCATCAGCCGCATCATGAGTGGGTTAATGCCGTTTGTGCTGCTTCCGGTGCTGGAAAATGAAGGTGCAGCCGTGATGTTTGTCATTGTTGCGGCGGCAATGCTCATTGTCATATTGGATATCGCACTGCTGGCACCAAAAACGACAGGGCGCCCGCTCGAAAATATAGGGGATGCGTATGATCCGCATATGATCGGGGAAACCGGGATGCGCTTCTCAAAATAACGGGTGCTTGCGGGGTAATCCCATTTAACATGATTTTTCCCTTGAAACGGCTCTTATCGGCGGTCTAAGGTCCGTTATGCCATAATCTTTGCCCTGAAACGAACTTTAGCATCTGTTGAAGTGGATGTCCCAAAGTCAGTAGATTTGAGAAAAAAATGGGGGCTGCCTATACGATCAACAGTAAGCAGGAGCAGGCGCCGGAAGCGATTAAGGAAATCACAAAATGCGGCGCGCATGTATCCATTGATGCGCTTGACGTTGCCGATGCAATTTTAAATTCGGTGCTGTCATTGAGAAAAAGGGGGCAGGCAATTGCAGCTTGGAACTATCCACAGAGCAAAAACGGCTTGCCTGTGTTTAACCAATTGCATTGCAATTGGTCGGCTCGCTTGGCATGCCGGCGCCGCATTATCCCCATATGCTTGAAATGATCGGGGCCGGGAAGCTGAATCCGGTGCAGCTTGCCACAAAACGCATTTCTTTAAATGAAGCGGGCGCTGAGATCGAAGTAATGCCCCGTTATGAGACATGGGCGTAACGGTGGTCAACCGGTTTGATTAAGATAGGAAGTTTGAAAAGCTTCAAATAGCGGGCAGTTTTGTTACAGAAATGAAGGGGAATGATCAGTGGATTTTACGTTATCGGACGAACAAAAAATGATTCAGCGGACAGTACGGGAGTTTGTGAAAAAAGAATTGATGCCTTTGGAGCAGGATGTTTTAAAAATGAGTGCGAGGGGAGGCCGGGTCTTGAGCCGGGTGTGTGTGATCAAGGATTTGCAAAAAAAGGCACGAGCTTTTGGGGGATCAAACGGCAGAGAAAGAACTGCTCGTATATTGTCAGGAGCATCTCGCGAAAAACAAGACGCCGAAGAAAATTGTGTTTTTGGATACCCTACCGCGCAACGGGGTAGGAAAAATTTTGAAAATGCAGTTGAGAAAGATGGCAGCGGATGTTGTGTTTTAATCGTATCGGTGTTGTTTTTTGTGGAGGAAACCGCCGGCGGGAATACCCCCGCCGCTTCCTGTTACTGTGCCATGATTCCCATCGGCCCGCTCCGGTAAAAAATATTTTCCCTGCTTAGTCCAAAATAACGCAGAAATTCTTCAAAATAATCTTCAAAAGGTTCCCCGTTTTTCACCAGCCTGTCGATATGCTTGGCAATGCCGACAATTTCGGAGATCATGAGCTGCGGGTTTTTGTGATGGCTTTCCCGGTAGTAAAAGATTTCTTCATATACGATTTCACTTGGGACGAGTCCTCTTTTGATGGCAGACCGCGTTTTTTCCTCGCGTTCTTCAATTTTGCCAATATATTGTTTGAGCTTTTCTTCGTATTCTTTTCTTCCTACCACCCCTTTTTGGTGGGAAGTGATGAAAATGCGTGCATCGGTTTCCAGCGTTTTTTGCGCGGAAGCAATAAATTCATCGATATCCGAATCGGCATTGTTATACCACGGGCCGAAAGAAGTCAGGTCAAAATCGCCGGCAAAAAGGACGCCGTGTTCCGGAAAATACGGGCAGCAGTACCCCTGTGTATGGCCGGGCGCATGGATCATGACCATTTTTGTGCCGAAAACATCCAGTTCTTGATCATACGGATACCATTTTTCCACAAGGTTCATGACTGGCTGCCAGTGCGGCCGGTTCCAGTTTTCGGGCGGTTTTTCAAACAGCTGTTTCATCCACTTTTCTTGATTGTGCGGGTCGGCGGGGTTGAGCATTCCGCTTGCCTTTGTCAGCTCTTCTGGATCGGAAAGTTTTTTCACGTCATAAGGGTTAATGAGGAGCTCTGCATCCTTAAAAAGATACGCACCCCAAATATGGTCAAGATGATAGTGTGTGAGATACACAGACCGGACGGAATAGGCATTTTTGATCTCATTTAAAACTTGATGTCCGCTCCCGCAGTCGATGAGGGCAGCGCCGTGTGTTCCTTTCACGAGCAGCGAGGTGCTGAACGGGACGCGGCTTCCATTTTCTCCTGGAATGACAGTAAGCGGCCCGATTTTTGTAAACGACATGTATAATCCTCCTCAACAATGAATGCTCATTCATTATTTTTATCATAATCGAAAAGGATTGTTCTGTCTATTTCAAAAATATTTTCACCAGTCTGCCCATATATCCTCTCATAAACCCTTGCAAATCATATCCGCCATCGTGCAGGCACCAGTAATAGATGACGCCCCTTGCTGCGATAAAAAGGTATTCCGTGATTTCGTCCGCGGGTATGTCCGTACAAATTTTCCCGGCGGCTTGCCCGGCTTCGATGATTTTTGTGAGGGCCTGTTGCATGCCGCGCCCTTTTTGGATGAGCAGGCGGTTTTCGACATGGTAAAGCTGTTTCACGACGCTGACTCCGGTTTTTTCATTGTATTGGGCGTAAATCGTAAAAAATTCCACAATTTTGTGGTAAAAGTCCAGATTTTCCAACCTGTCGCGGACCTGTTCCGCGAAAAATAAATCGGCGAGGCTGTACATCTCAATGAGCAAGTCGTTTTTGGATGGGAAATAATGATAAAATGCGCCGACGGAGACACCGGCCTGCCGGCAAATTTCCCCGATCTTGATCTCTTCATAACCCTTTGTTGCGATCAGCTCCATTGCCGTTTGAAAAATATGGTTCTTCGTTTCGATGGCCTGTTTTTACCTTTTCGTTAACGGTTTCCCTTCCATCATGTATTCCCCGATTTCTTTATGGTATGTAAAAATAAATTTCAAAAGCCGGACTTGTCAATGATTTTCACAGTATATGTGAAAACATTCACAATTTGTCCACCGATTTTTCTGCATGGCTATTTTATAATGAGTGTGTTCACCGAATCCGTTCGATGAAAATGAAACATCGAGGAGGATATTGAAATGAAGTATAAAAAGCTCTTTGAAACCGTGAAAATCAGAAACTTGGAATTGAAAAACCGCTATGCGATGGCGCCGATGGGACCTCTTGGATTGGCCGATGCGGAAGGCGGATTTAATCAACGCGGGATCGAGTATTATACTGCCCGTGCGCGCGGGGGGACCGGGCTGATTATTACCGGTGTGACCTTTGTTGACAATGAAGTCGAAGAACACGGGATGCCGAATGTGCCGTGCCCGACCCATAATCCTGTCCACTTTGTCCGGACTTCCCGGGAAATGACGGAACGCATCCATGCATATGATGCAAAAATTTTTCTGCAGATGAGCGCCGGTTTCGGTAGAGTGACGATCCCGACAAACCTGGGCGAATATCCGCCTGTCGCGCCGTCCCCGATCCCGCACCGTTGGCTCGATAAAACGTGCCGGGAATTAACGGTGGAAGAAATCCGCTCGATTGTCCGCAAATTCGGAGACGGGGCGTACAATGCAAAACGTGCCGGCTTTGATGGGGTGCAGATCCACGCTGTCCATGAAGGATATTTGCTCGACCAGTTTGCGATTGCGTTTTTCAACCACCGCACGGATGAATACGGCGGTCCGCTCGAAAACCGCCTCCGCTTTGCAAGGGAAATTGTGGAAGAAATTAAAAAACGCTGCGGTGAAGACTTCCCTGTTACGCTCCGCTTCAGCCCGAAAAGTTTTATCAAAGACTGGCGGGACGGGGCGCTGCCGGGCGAAAAGTTTGAAGAAAAAGGCCGCGATTTGGAAGAAGGCATTGAAGCGGCGAAATTGCTTGTTTCTTACGGGTATGATGCACTAGATGTCGATGTCGGTTCGTATGATTCGTGGTGGTGGAGCCATCCGCCGATGTACCAAAAGAAAGGGCTTTATATCCCGTATGCAAAACTTGTGAAGGAAGCGGTTGATGTGCCGGTCATTTGTGCCGGGCGTATGGACAACCCTGACCTCGCTTTGAGCGCACTGGAAGACGGGGCATGCGATATTATCAGCCTCGGCCGCCCGCTTCTTGCCGATCCGGATTATGTCAATAAACTTCGTACCGGGCAGGTCGCAGATATCCGCCCGTGCCTGTCATGCCATGAAGGCTGCATGGGCCGGATCCAGGAATATTCTGCTTTAGGCTGTGCGGTTAACCCGGCTGCGTGCAGGGAAAAAGAAGCGGCGCTGAAACCGGCGTTAAGAAAGAAACGCGTCTTGATCGCAGGCGGCGGCGTGGCCGGATGCGAGGCCGCCCGCGTGCTTGCACTCCGCGGCCATGAACCGGTCATTTTTGAAAAATCGGACCGTTTGGGTGGAAATCTCATTCCGGGCGGTGCGCCTGATTTTAAAGAGGACGACCTTGCTTTGGTGGCCTGGTATGAACATACCCTTGCAAAACTTGGTGTCGAAATCCACTTGAATACGACGCTGACCAAAGAAGAAATTCAGGCAGTCGATGTTGACGCTGTTTTGATTGCAACAGGTTCCAATCCGAAAATTTTGCCTTTGGGAGATCAAAACAAAGTATTTACAGCAGAAGATGTGTTGCTTGATAAGGTAGACACAGGTGAGAATGTGGTTGTTGTCGGCGGCGGTCTCGTCGGCTGCGAGCTTGCCCTGCACCTGGCGGAAAAAGGAAAAAAAGTTTCGCTCGTGGAAATCCAGGACAAATTATTGGCTGTCAACGGCCCGCTTTGCCATGCCAACTCGGAAATGCTGGAAAGGCTTGTGCCGTTTAAAGGCGTGGAAGTCTACACTTCTTCCAAAGTCGTGGATACGACGGAAAAAACGGCGGTTGTCGATGTGAACGGGGAACTGAAGGAAATCGAAGCAGATAGCATTGTATTGGCAGTCGGCTATACATCGGAAAAATCGCTTTATGAGGAATTGAAATTTGACATTGCCGACCTTCATGTCATCGGGGATGCGCGCAAAGTCGCGAATATCATGTATGCCATTTGGGATGCATATGAAGTGGCAGCGAATTTGTAAGGTTTATCGGAAATAGGAGCTACCCCAAGAAAACCCATTGGGAAAATGATTTATCCCAATGGGTTTTCTTCGTTTCGTTTTTCACAGGGGCCTTTCGCTGATTCCTCTAACTTTTCTGTTTATTTCTCCGGGATTACCGCTGAGAAAATAAGAACGTAATGTTCATGTTAAAATGATTTACAGAAAGGAGCTTTTTTTGGTGGGCAAATGGTTTCCTTATGTATATGACTTCGGAATGAAGCCGCTGAAAGCAAAAAATTCATAAAGATCAGGGAACAGCTTTTGCAAAAGCGATGGGCCGTGTGCCCGAAATCGGCTCCGGTTCGGGCATTAATTTTCCGCTCTACCGGAATGTGGAGCAGGTCGACGCCATTGAACCGGACAAGGAAATGCAAAAGAATGCGAAACAGCGGCTTGAAGCTGCAGCTGTTCCCATCCATTGCCACGAGATGCGCGCGGAACAGCTCGATTTTCCGGATACTTCCTTTGATACGGTCGTGTCCACATTCGTTTTCTGCACAATTCCGGATCCGGAGAAAAGCTTGAAAAAAATCAGATGGGTCGGCAAGCCCGGTACTGTTTATCTTTTCTTCGAGCATGTGAAAATGGAGCAGCCAATGCTTGCGAAGGCACAGGATCTGTTGATGCCGTTTTGGAAAAGGATCTGCGCCGGTTGCCACTTGAACCGCAACACCTTGCTCATGATTGAACAGGTCGGTTTCCAGATGCACACGGTCGAAACCTACTACAAAGGCTTATTACTCACGGCTGTCTGCATGTAACGGAAAAAAGGAGCTGTCCCAAAAACTCCTTTTAAGCAGGAAAACAAATCGTTAAATCATTTTTCTCTCTATATATATTGATGATCGCTAATTTCTAAAATTCCTGCGGGAAAAGCGAGCAAGAAGAGACCCCTTGTGCGAGTAGGCTCGCGATGGAAGCGGAAAGTGGGTGAATTTCGCGATCATCAACATTCTCAGATAACATTACCTTACATAAAAAAGGGGGCCCCAATCTACCGACTTTTGGGATAGCCCCTTCTTGTTTAAAGTGGCTTTCGGCCTTAAGGCACCATCCATGACAAGACGTTTGATTGCAGGAAGGTTAACAGGCAAATGATGAGCAGCAGGAACAAACTGTGTTTGACGGTAAAGCGCAGCAGCTCCGATTCTCTCCCAATCAGTCCGGTTGCGGCGCAGGCAACAGCGATCGACTGCGGGGAGATCATTTTTCCGGTGACACCGCCGGACGAATTTGCGGCGAGTGCCAGGAGCGGGTTCATGCCTACGGATTGGGCGGACACTTGCTGGAGCGTGCCGAACAAAACATTTGAAGAAGTGTCCGAACCGGTGATAAAGACGCCGAGCCAACCGAGCACCGGTGAGAAAAACGGGAACATGACGGAAGTTTTTGCCAAGGCAAGGGCCAGTGTCGTGATCATGCCGGATGCATTCATCACATAAGCAAATCCGACGATAAACAAAATCGTAAGGATCGGAAACTTCAACTCTTTTAAAGTGTCAAAGAAAACGGTAAACCAATCTTTCCAGGAAATTTTTAAAATAAATTTCGCCATGATGGCAGCGATAAAAATTGCTGTTCCCGCGGTGCCGAGCAGGTCCAATTTATACATGGCGGCAATCGGGGTGTGCGAACCATTGATGATATGGTTGTTTAAAAATGGCACATCCGGGCTGAACGAAGCAGCGCCGCCGATTGCATTCAATGCTTTTAAAACCGGGTTTTCCCCTGCATACTGCCCTGTGAGCGCCAGTTTGATCTGCGGGATGCCCCAGATCGTGATAAAAATGGTCAGCACAATAAACGGCGACCATGCTTTTGCAACTTGCCCTGTTGTATGGGAAACCGGCTGCGTTTCCAAGGCGGCTGCCGCTTCTTCATGTTTAAAATAGAAAATATTTTTCGGTTTCCAAAATCTTAGGAAGGCCGCCAATGTAATTAACGATACGAGCGCGGATAAGACGTCCGGCAGCTCAGGCCCCATAAAGTTGGACGTGAAAAACTGTGTCAGTGCAAACGACAGGCCGGATACGAGCAGCGCCGGCAGGACTTCCATTGCTTTTTTAAACCCTGCCATTACGATGATCAAATAAAGCGGAATAAATATCGAAATGAGCGGCAGCTGGCGCCCGATCATTTTCGAGATCTCGAGCGCCGATACGCCGGTCGGGCCCGCCATGGCAATGACCGGCGAACCGATTGCGCCGAATGCCACCGGCGCGGTATTGGCCAAAAGGCAGATGCCGGCTGCATAAAGCGGGTTGAAGCCGAGTCCGACTAGCAAAGCGGAGGTAATCGCGACCGGCGCGCCAAACCCGGCGGAACCTTCCAGAAAAGCACCGAATGAAAACGCAATCAATAATGCCTGCAGTCTTCTGTCTTCCGTGATGGACACGACCGAGTTGCGGATCACGTCAAACTGGCCGGTTTTCACGGTCAGTTTGTATAAGAAAACCGAATTGATGATAATCCAGGCGATCGGGATCAGGCCATACACAATACCCTGGGTGGCCGACATGACCGAAAGCACGGTTGGCATTTTGTAAACGATTACAGAAATTGTCAAAGCAAAAACCAAGGTGAAAAAACTGGCGAGATGGGCTGCCATTCTTTTGATTGCTAGTGCCCAAAAGAAAAACAGGATCGGAAATGCGGCAATCAATGCGGACAAAAATAAATGCCCGTGGATCGGAATAAAATTTTGCACGTAATTCAACACCAAACACTCCTCTTCGAAAAAATTTCCCACAAACATCCCCATATTTGTGTTATTAGATGATTAGATGAAATAATCATCAGATGATAAGGTTTACATGTTAAAAATTATAAGTATAATAGAAAGAAAAAACAATAGTTTTTTTATTTTTATTTGCTATTTTCTGTGATTACTGTTATTCATTAATATATGTTTCTTTCGGAATCCATGGATAGAGGAGAACTATATGGAATTTAAAAAGATCAAACCGGCAAAAATTTACGAGCAAGTGGCAAATGAAATTATAGAAATGATTCAAAAAGGGGAATTAAAACCGGGGGATAAACTGGACCCTGTCCCACTGCTGGCCGAAAAATTTTCCGTAGGCCGTTCTGCAATAAGGGAAGCGCTTATGTCGTTGAGGGCGCTTGGATATATTGAATTAAAACAGGGAGAAGGGACATTTGTCCGCAATTTTGATGCGAGCGGCATAACTTACCCAATCTCGCAAGCTGTGCTGATGGATAAAGAGGATGTTACCCACCTATTGGAAGTGAGGAAAATTTTAGAGGCTGGTATTGCAGCTATGGCGGCAGAAAAGCGTACGAGCTCCGATCTGGAAGAGATGCATCAGGCTTTAAAAGAGATGAAGAATGCAACGGGTAACGAAGAACTGGGGGAACAAGCGGATTTGGATTTTCACCTTGCCCTTGTCCGTGCAACCCGGAATCCTCTTCTTGCCCAGTTAATGAACCAGGTTTCTGATACGCTTGTTAAAGCGATGAAAGAGACCCGGAGAATTTTACTCTTTTCGAATCCATCGACGTTCGGTGCTTTGTTTGAACAGCACGCACTCATTTTGAGAGAGATTGAAACCCGGAATCCGGAAAAAGCAAGACATGCGATGCTGAGCCATCTGCAATTTGTGGAGAAGAATTTGGAAGATTACTTAGTTTGACCAAATGAAATTTATAAGTTGAGAATCGGATCGCCAAAAGTATACATGGGAAAAAAGCCGGCCGGAGTGTGCCGGCTTTAATCATGATCTGCATCAATATGAATATTCGGGTGTTCATCGAATATGATGGGTAGTGAAACAATATTTTTGAGGGGGTGTAAAAAATACTGTAATCCCTGTCCAGGGACCAAGGGGATGAGCTTTACTAGCATTCACCCGGATTTGATTGACGTGCACAAAAAGTGATTGAAAAGGGATGGTTTGAAAAGGGGCGATCGGATGGCCAAAACAGGAAAGGATGAGTTTGTAAGCGGATTTGTTCCGCACCATAATCATGGCTCTGTTGATTATACTTCGTTGGATGCGGGGCATGTGCACCAGTGTTTAGACGTTACTTCCCCCCCATTCAAACGCCGGACCAGAGCCATATCCATTACACAGAGGGATATGTGTTATTTGAAAATGGCCATACCCATTACTATCGGGCTTATTCCGGGCCGGCTATACCAGTAGGAAATGGAATGCATGTCCATTATTATGATTTTTACACAACTGAAGAAAATGGGCATCGCCACCGAATAAGGGGAGTTGACCAACCGGCTCCCGGCGATCGATAAATAAAATTTAGATCATGCAAGAAACCAACCAGATGCAGACAGGTTGGTTTCTTTTCTCTGTGAGCCGGGGAAAATGATATACAGAAAAGTATCACCAGCCCCGGCACTTTGCCATATATTACATATAGGCATTTATCACTTTCTGAAACTTTTTATCAAAAAAGAAAGCGAGGTGAGGCGGCAGTGGAGCAATTTGTTATCCGCGTTAAGCGGTAAAATTAAAGAAAATGCCATGATGCTTATATGGACAGCATGAAGCCGGCTGTCCGGGATCCGGTGTTTTTCAGCGTCGGGATGCCAAACGGCGGCATAATTCCAAAAAAGGCGCTGCAGCGGATCATGAATGAAATCTTTGATTCCGATTATATCAGGAATTTAAATGATTTTGGATCAGCTTAACGCTGCAAGTTAAAAATGTATCCTGCAGACAGATTTTATTCTGCTTGAGGGGTACATTTTATTTTTTGCACGCTGGCAGAAAAAGATAATTCATAAATAAAATTTGAATTTACAAATTTAAAATATTGATTTACAATTAAGGTGTAATTCGTTAAAAGATTGGAGGAGCGAACATGCCAAATCAGTTACGCGAAGGGTTCTTATGGGGCAATTCCGTCTCAAGTATGCAGACAGAAGGTGCTTGGAACGAAGGAGGAAAAGGATTGTCTGTATATGATATCCGTAAGCCTTCTGAATTTGCTTCGGATTGGAAGGTTGCCATCGATGCCTACCATCGTTATGAAGAGGACTTTGATCTCATGCAGCAGCTTGGAATGAATTGTTATCGCTTTCAAATTTCGTGGAGTCGTGTGAATCCTACGGGTGATGGAGAATTTAATGAAGAAGGGATTGCGTTTTATGACAAGTTTATTGATGCGCTGATCGAACGTGGAATTGAGCCGATGATTTGCTTATACCATTTTGATATGCCGCTTCACTTGGCTGAGACTTACAACGGATTTATCAGCAGAAAAGTAGTCGATGCTTTTGTCAGATATGGAAAGGAAATGGTAGATCGGTTTGGTAAAAAAGTGAAATATTGGATTACCTTTAACGAGCAAAATCTTTACCATATGCCCGGGGCTTTTAGAATCAGCGGTTATATGAAAGGTGAGAAGACTTTAGATGAGCTGTACAAAATCCAGCACCATGTCATGATGGCACATGCTTCTATAGCCAATTATATTCATGAAAACTATAAGGATATTAAAATAGGTGGGATGCTGGCGTATTCAGAAATTTATCCAGCAACCTGCAAGCCAAATGATGTATTTGTTGCGAGAAAGCTGGACGAATTTTTTAATTACAATTTATTGGAAGCGTTTACGAATGGTTGTTACTCTCATGAAGTCATGTCATATGTGAAAAACGAAGGAATCGATATGGGGATTTTAGAAGGGGACTTGGATATCTTATCTTCCCTGAAAAGTGACTTTTTGGCTTTTAGTTATTATGCCAGTACAACAGTTAATAGTGAGTTGATACCGGAGGGAACACCTGTCAACTACTATATGGAATACGGTAAACAGGAAAATCCTTATCTTGATTCAACTGAATGGAAATGGCAGATTGATCCGTTAGGTTTTAGAGATATCCTGAATAAAATCTATAACCGTTTTAAGCTTCCTGTTTTTCCAATTGAAAATGGAATTGGTGTAAAAGAGACATGGGACGGGGAACACGAAATACAGGATGATTACCGGATCCGGTACCATAGAGACCATATCCAGGCCATGAAAGATGCAATTTTTATCGATGGTGTTGATGTTGTTGGATATTTGGGTTGGGGACTGATCGATATATTGAGCTCTCAGGGTGATATGAGAAAACGATACGGTGTTGTTTATGTGAACAGGGAAAACCATGATTTAAAAGATTTACGCCGTGTGCCGAAAAAGAGTTTCTGGTGGCTGCAAAAAGTGATTAAAAGTAACGGAGCAGACTTAGGCGATTAATTCCAAAATGAGGGGGAGATTTTGAAATGAACGGGAAGGGCACGGTATCTGAAACCAATGTAAAGCGGTCGTTTTTGGACAAATTTACTGAGTTTGCTGTGAAGTTGGGAAATCAGGTTCATCTGCGTTCATTAAGAGATGCTTTTGCAGTCATTATGCCATTATTTATTTTGGCAGGGGTTGCTGTTTTGGTAAATAATGTTGTCTTTCCTTGGCTTTTCAAAGGTGAAACATTAGTAAAAGCACAGTATTGGGGAACTGCTATTACGAATGGTACTTTGAATATCTCAGGTTTGTTGATTGCCCCGATGATTGCTTATTGTTTATCCTCCAATAAATCATTTAAGAATCCTTTAGCATCTACTTCGGTAGCTATCGCTTCATTGATTATCATGATGCCGAATTCTGTATCGCTTATTCCGGCAGGGGCAAAAAAAGCCGTCGATGTAACCGGCGTTCTAACATTTGGCAATTTAGGAACCACCGGCATGTTTGCAGGGATTATCATTGGATTGGTTGCCACTGAACTTTTTATCAAAACATCCAATATCAAGAAACTGGAAATCCATTTAGGGGAAATGTTCCGCCTGCAGTTGGAAAATCCTTCAGTGTTATGATTCCGGTAATTCTCGTCTTGTCTATTTTTGGGATCGTATCCTTGATTTTATCACTTTTTGATACCAATTTAATTACTTTGGTTTCTAAAATGATCCAGGAACCACTAAGGAAAATAAACACAAGCTTACTGGGAACGATCATCATTTACAGTACAGGGAACTTTCTATTTACTTTAGGTATCCACCAAACAGTGGTAAACGGCTCTTTGCTTGACCCTTTACTGCTGGCTAATATGAACGAAAATATGCTGGCTTTTGCACACGGACAGGCGATTCCGCATATTATCAACAGCGCTTTTGTCCCGACCTTCGGGATGATCGGTGGAACAGGCAGTACGATCTCGCTGATTATTGCCACTTTACTTTTTGGGAAAAACAAAGCAACAAAAGATGTGTCAAAATTAGCCACTGCACCGGGCCTTTTCAATATTAATGAGCCGGTTATTTTTGGGTATCCTATCGTCTTCAACTTACCCATGATGATTCCGTTTGTTTTGCTGCCGGCATTGGGAATTGTGGTTGCTTATTTTGCAACTGCAGTGGGACTGATCAGTAAATGTGTGGTTTATATTCCTTGGACAACTCCGCCAATTTTGAGCGCATATTTGGCAACAGCAGGAGACTGGAAAGCAGCCGTATTACAGGCCTTGATTATTATCGGGGGAGCGTTTTTCTATCTTCCATTTATGAAGATTAGCGAAAGAGTAAATCAGATGAGTATGGAAACAGAGACAGAGAATGAAGAGGGTATGGCAAGAGAATCATTGTAAAAAAATTGCATGTAACATGGTATAATTTGACTACTAGGGGAAAATCGCCTTTTTATATCATTGTGATTGGAAAGACGATTTTCTTCTTTTACTTTACTTTGAGGTGAGCATCGTGGCCAAGTACAAAATGATAGCAGATGAAATCCGCAGAAGAATCAAGTCAAAGGTTTATGAGGTTTCAAAGCCGCTTCCAGAACAGGTAAAATTAGCAGAAGAATTTCATACTAGCAGGGTAACGATACAAAAAGCGCTGGACTTGCTGGCCGTGGAAGGTCTCGTTTACAGCAAGCAGGGTTCGGGCACTTATGTACGAAAAAATGCATGGCAAATGTCCAATCTTGATTCAAGAGCTGATGATTACTTGGGCTTGACAAATAAAATGGCAAATGAAGGGAAAATTTCGAGTATGGTAATATCTTTTCAGCTCCGTTTTCCCAACGAAGACGAGTGTGAAAAACTGATTATTGAAAAAAATGAGCCGATTTATGACATTATCCGGCTCAGACGATTAAATGATGAGCCATATTTAATTGAACATACAAAAATGCCTGTCGAAGTGATCCCTGGCCTGACCGAAGACATATTATACAAGTCGATCTATACCTATATCAGAAAAGATTTAGGATTAAAGATTGGCGGTGCAAACAGGAGGATCCGTGCGGATAAACCGGATGAACTTGACCAGAAATATTTGGAGTGCGATAAATGCGACCCTGTGCTTGAAGTAAATCAAGTTGTTTACCTGGATAACGGCGTTCCGTTCGAATATTCCCGCACAAGGCACCGTTATGACAAAGGGGATATTCTGGTGGTTGATCTTAATCGTTGAAAATTTTACGAAGATCAAGTAATTCTATTTTTCTTGGTATCTGTATCACCTTAGCCCACCCCTTTCCATATATATGTCATATAGGCACTTTTCAGCAATCGAGAAAGCGAGGTGAGGCGGCAGTGGAGCATTTGTTATCCGCGTTAAGCGGTAAAATTAAAGAAAATGCCATTGATGCTTATATGGACAGCATGAAGCCGGCTGTCCGGGATCCGGTGTTTTTCAGCGTCGGGATGCCAAACTGCGGCATGATTCCAAAAAAGGCGCTGCAGCGGATCATGAATGAAATCTTTGATTCCGATCCTGCCCATTTATATGAGTATTGCAGCGCGAAAGGGTTCGGTCCGTTTTTGTCTGCAATTTCCGGCAATGAAAACATCCCTGAACCGTATATCATGGCAACGAACGGCAATACACAGGGGTTTGATCTCGTCTGCAGAATGCTTTTGGATGAGCAGGACGGCTTTGCGATGGAGGCGTATACGTATTCCATCGCGCTTTCGGCTGTACACCAGTACCGGCTCAAGGTAGTCGGTATCCCGCTTGAACAGGACGGCCTTGATATTGATTTTTTTGAAAAGGCTTTAAAAACAACCCGCATTAAAGCGCTCTATATCATTCCGAACGCACAGAACCCGACCGGGATTACCACATCTCTTGAAAAAAGAAAAAGGCTCATCGAACTCGCTTACCGGCACGGATTTTTGATCATTGAAGACGACCCTTACCGCGATCTGCTTTTTCATGAACGTTTCCCTTCTATATTTGAACTCGATCCCCTAAAAGAAAAAGTCATTTATTTGTACAGTTTTTCTAAAGTGATTGCGCCGGCAATGAGGACCGGATTTATTCTTGCGCACCCGGCTCTCCTTCAAAAACTTGAGCAGTTTAAGCAGGTCATGGATGCCTGCACTTCCCCGATCAACCAAATGCTTGCTGGAAAACTGGTTTCCTCTGGCAGTTGGCCGGCTATGCTCGAAAAGCAAAAACGTTTTTATGAGAAAAGAAAAGAGTGGACAAAACAGTTTTTGCAGCACATGAATGAAACGGAACAATGGGAAGGCATTGAACCTGCCGGCGGGTTGTTTTATTGGATGGATGTGAAAAAGGGGGATGTGTTGGAATGGATGGGAATAGCTGCAGAAGCCGGAGCTGTGTTTGTCCCGGGAAATGCATTTACGCTTGAGAACGGGCCGAACACGAAAATCCGTCTTTGCTTTGCCCATTGCAGCGATGAAGAAATGGGAAAAGGTTTTGTGCGCCTGGAAGAGAGTTTTAAAAAATGGAAGAACATGCGGGGCTCCCGTTAACGCAGTTTAAAAAAATAATGGTTGATCAGGTTTTTTACCCATTCTGCCGCGATCTGCGGATGGTATCTTTTTTCAAACCGCCATCCACGCACAAACACCGTATATTCCAGATCACTCCGCTTGTAAAACCGCATGTTTTTCCGGCCGGCTTCCCGTTTGACACGGTACAGATAGCGAGAGATTTGAAACAGCATTTGTTCGACGGCAAGGATGTATGGTTCCTTGAATTTTAACAAGCTCGCGCGAATGGCTTTTTGATCGCGCTCCAGTGTTTTTTTGGCAAGCGGTAGCAGGATAAACGCCTCGACCAGCCTTTCTTCTTCTTCTGTTAACACTTGTGGCATGTGGATCACCTATTTTTATTATACACAAACATACGTTCTAGTCAATCTGTTGTTTGGTTTCCGGACTCCGGCTTGTTATAATGGCGGTATTAAAATGAAAACGGGAAAAGGAAAATGGATGAATGAATGACAGGGATGGGGATTTCGCCAAAGGTTGTTTGATCGGAATCCTGTTGTCGATTCCAATCTGGGCTTTTGTATGGTGGCTGTTGTTTAAGTTTTTTTGAAGCGCTTCCGAGAAGGGACGCTTTTTTTATCGGAAGGATCGTAAAGCTTTCGGAGTGTTTGGCGCGGGGAGGATTCAGGCATTGGTAAAAATATGACAGGCAATGATGCTGAAACAGGCATCAATCCAGCTGGGAGGAGGATTTCAATGAATGATCACAAAGACAAAAAAGGCGACTCGCTGGAACAACAGGAATAAAAGAGCCGGAAAGGGATCCAGGAAGAAAAGAAATAGGGCCGGGCTCCAGTTATTGGTGCCGGCCCCTTGCATTATTTTTCCATGTTGGTGACCATGTTGTGGACGTTTTGCCGTTCCGCTTGATCCACGTTGAGATAGTAAATGCCGTTAATGGTCGCATTTGTACCTTTTACTTCATAGTCTTTTGAATTTTGGCGGCAGTCGCGGTAGTTCATGGCGATATTTTTCATATCGTTAAATGTTAAGTTTGTTTTGATATTGTTTTGGATCGCAGCCAGGATTTCTTGATAGCGGGAAAAAGATTTGATGGTGGCTGCTTTGTTGATGACCGCCATAATGACATCGCGCTGGCGCTGGTTGCGGCCGAAATCCCCCTGAGGGTCCAGGTGGCGCATTCTGACGTAACCAAGCGCTTTTTTGCCGGTGTCGAGTGTAATATACCCTTTTTTGTAATAGTATCCTTTTTTGTAATACCCTTCGTCATGCCAGCTGATCTTGTTGTAGACGGTGACGCCGCCGACAGCATCAACGAGGTCGGCCAGCCCTTCCATGTTGATCCGTATGTACTGGTCAAGATTTAAATTGGCGAATTGATTGACGGTGGCAAGCGCCATTTTCGGGCCGCCGTATGCATACGCGGCATTGATTTTGTCCATCGTTCCCCTGCCGACAATTTCGGTTCTCGTGTCACGCGGGATCGAAATCATCTGCATCGCTTTTTTCTGCGGATTTAATGTAAGGATAATAATCGTATCCGATCTGCCGACATCGTTCTTTCTTTCATCCACACCCAGCAAAAGAATGGATATTGGTTTTTGTGTTTTAATTTTTTGGGAACTTTCCTTTGATGGTGTGACAGATTTGTTGTCGTACATTTTGTCTGCGGCTTTTTGGACGGAATGGTAGACATAGTAGGCTGCTCCTCCGCCCCCAATGACAATGATCGCAATAAGTATCCCAAGTGTGATGAATATTTTCTTTTTCATTCTGCCTTCCCTTTTTCTTAATTTTTTGGTTTATTTGTAAAACAGAATACACCTAATCGTAATCTTACCATGTTCTTTCGCAAATGTTAACGGGATTTTTTAGTTTGTCCTTTGGCAGGCTTTTTATTTTGGTCTTCTATCATTTCAACTTTTTGCCGTAGCGTTTAGGGGGTACCGCCGATTTTCCCGCTGTTTCCGCTGATTCGGTTTTCAAAGGAGGAAAGCCGCAGAAGGCGACAAAATAGAGGAGCAAAGCCTTGCCACCTTATGAGGTGCCACCGATTTCGCTTTTAAAAAGAGAATAGGATTTTTAATTAAAAAAATATTGTAACTTTTCCTTGCGAGAATGCGGACGAACGGAAAAACACCCACTACAATAAAAATAAGTTCAACATGAATGGGGTTCAGTCATTTTCAAATGGAGGTAAAAGGTTGGAAAAGGTCAAAAGCGATAAGTATGAAAGAATTTTACAGGCAGCGATTGAAGTCATCTCGGAAAAAGGGATGGAAAAGGCATCTATATCCGACATTGTGAAAAGAGCGGAGGTGGCGCAGGGGACATTTTATTTATATTTCCGCTCAAAAAATGCGTTGATCCCGGCAATTGCGGAGAATTTGCTGGCTTATTCTTTTGGAAAAATCCAAAAAAAGACGCAGGGAAAATCGGATTTTTGGGATATCTTGCGGGTGATGATCGACGAAACGTTCGAGACGACAAACCGGTATAAAGACGTTATTGTACTTTGTTATTCCGGGCTGGCGTTCGAAAATTCGATGGAAACGTGGGAAGCGATTTATACCCCTTACTACCAATGGTTTAGAGAAATTTTAACGAAAGCGGTTGAAGCGGAACAAATCCTTCCGGTCAATGTCAAGTGGCATGCCGTCATGGTGATCAACTTAATGGAGAATGAGGCGGAAAGATTTTACATTGCGAAAGAAACCGGCAGCACGCCCGAAAAAACGAAACTGGAACTGTTCCAATTTTTTAAGCGTTCGCTCGGGATCCGCTCCTAACCGCTTATCCCCAAAAATGACTGATATTCATTCATAAAAACAAAAGGAGTGGGAAAATGCGAAATACGGTTGAAAAAACAAAGGGGCAGGAAATCCGGGATTATATGGAAAAGGTGCTGGATTTGATTGAAAAGCCCGAAGTCACGGCTGAGGAAGCAAAGTGGATTACGAATGAAACGGTAAACAGCTTTAAGGAGTACGTTAATCCGGGGTTTTTGGAATACCGGAAAACGGTCACCTTGGATACGCAATTTGCCGCGGTGGAATGGTCTGACGAGGGGGCATGCTTTAAAGATGTGAACGGGAATCAGTATATCGACTGCCTCGGTGGATTCGGCATTTACAATGTTGGGCACAGGCACCCGAAAGTCGTCAAAGCGGTTGAACACCAGCTTCAACGCCAGGCATTGCATAGCCAGGATTTACTTGATCCTCTCCGGGCGATGCTGGCAAAAATCCTTGCCGAGATCACGCCGGGCGACCTCAAATATTCATTTTTTACAAACAGCGGAACCGAGAGTGTCGAAGCGGCGCTGAAACTGGCAAAAATGCACAGCAACCGCACGACGTTTATTGCGGCGACACGGGCGTTCCACGGCAAAAGCCTCGGCTCGTTATCCGGCACGGCAAAAGGGATGTTCCGGAAGCCGTTCCTGCCGCTCGTTCCGGGATTCCGCCATGTGCCGTTCGGAGATATTGATATGATGCGGAAAACATTTGAAATTTGCGCGCTCGTCGGTGAAGATGTGGCGGCGGTGCTTTTGGAGCCGATTCAAGGGGAAGGCGGCATTATTCTCCCGCCGGAAGGCTATTTGCAGGAAGTGCGGGTGCTGTGCGATGAGTATGATGCGCTGCTTATTTTGGATGAAGTCCAAACCGGAATGGGGCGCACCGGAAAAATGTTTGCGGCGGAATTGTACGGTGTTGTGCCGGATATCCTCTGCCTTGCGAAAGCATTTGGCGGCGGGATTATGCCGGCGGGCGCAGTGGTGGCAAAAGAAAAGGTGTTTAAAAATTTTTTCAACAACCCGTTTATGCATACGACAACGTTTGGTGGCAATCCGCTTGCGTGTGCGGCTGCGATCGCGACGATCTCCGTATTACTTGAAGAAGACCTGCCCGCGCGTGCCGCCGAAGTGGGAGATTATTTCCTTGCCCGCCTGAAAGAAGCGGTAAAAGGGCATGAAGACAAAGTGCTTGAAATCCGCGGAAAAGGCCTGATGATTGGCATCGAATTCCAGAACGATGCGATCGGCTATAACTTTGCTAAAGGGATGTTTGATGAAGGCGTTTTGGTGGCCGGTACTTTGGTAAACTCCAAAACGATCCGCATTGAGCCGCCGCTGACGATCGCTGTGGAAGAAGTAAACCAAGTCGTTGCGACAGTTGAAAAAGTGCTCTCAAAACTGAAAGCCTGATCATACAAGGAGGAGAAGAAACATGCACTACCCGTTATCGCCGGATATACAGCCGGAATTTTGCAGTAATGGGACGTTCATGCGCCTGCCGTGTGAAGACCCAGATGCAAAACTTGCGGTCATTGGCCTGCCATTTGATACGGCAGCCTCTTATCGCACCGGAGCCCGTTTTGCCCCACAGGCAATCCGCCAAAGTTCCATGACATTGTTTCCGTATCATCCCGTATTCGGAAACTATCCATTTGAGGAAACCCATGCCATCGATGCTGGGGATGTCCCGGTGATTCCGCACAATATCGGGCGGAGCTATGCACTGATGGAAGAAAGGATTGGAAATTTAATGGAAAAGGGGATTATTCCGATCGGCCTCGGCGGCGACCATTCCGTTACCCTTGCCGGTTTGCGGGCTGCGGCAAAGCATTACGGCCCGCTTGCGATGATCCATTTTGACGCCCATACCGATACTTGGGATACCTATTACGGGGAAAAGTACTGGCACGGTTCAACATTCATCCGTGCATACGAAGAAGGTTTGCTGCAGCCATCGAAAGTGTTTCAACTCGGGATACGGGGAACATTGAACCACCCTGGGGATGTAGAAGACAGCCGCCGGTTGGGGTTTCATGTCATCACAACGTCCGGGCTGGATACAAAAGGGTTCGGGGCGGTTTTGCAGGAAATGAAAACAGCGATCGGAGATACGCCTTGTTTTCTAACATTTGATATTGATTTTGTCGATCCTTCATGCGCGCCGGGAACGGGAACAATGGAGGCTGGTGGGTTCAGCAGTCGGGAAACGTTAAAAATGGTACGCGCTTTAAAAGGTTTTCATTTTGTTGGTTTTGATCTCGTAGAAGTATTGCCGCAGTATGACGCTGGGCAGATCACATCATTATTGGCAGCAACGCTTGTCCATGACTTTGCGGGGCTTGCGGCATTGAGGTTAAAAAGGGATGAACCTGTTTTTGAGAAAGCTTCCACGCCAGAGTAACCGTTTGTAAATTTTTTCGACAAAATAGATTTAAAATTTATATGTTAAATAATTTCACGAAAATATCGAAATCAAATGCCTGTTTTAATAAAATGAGCCCAAAAACAATCGTGTAATCCACGATCTCATTTAGGAGGAATGATACATGCAAAAACAAGCGGTCACCTTAAAACGTTCATTGGGCCTATGGCAAATTGTGCTGCTCGGTGTCGGCTATATGACCCCGATGGTTGTCTTTGATACTTTCGGCATTGCTTCCGAAATGACGCACGGGCACGTCCCGACCGCCTACATATTGGCTTTGGCCGCCATGCTTCTAACCGCTGTTAGTTATCAAAAAATGATACAAGTATTTCCAACCGCGGGTTCCGCCTACACATATACGCAGCGCACGATTAACTGCCACCTTGGTTTTTTGATCGGATGGGCCGCTTTGATGGATTATTTGTTTTTGCCAATGGTGAACGCTTTAATTTTTAAAATTTATTTGAGTGCTTTTTTCCCGGGCGTCCCTTCCTGGATGTGGATTGTGGGATTTGTGGCGTTCGTCACGGCACTCAATTTGCGCGATATAAATTTTACCGCAAATTTCAACATGTTTCTCGTCTTTTTTCAAATTGCGATTATCGCGATGTTTGTTGCGATTGCAGTCCGCGCGCTTCTTCACGGCATGGGGACGGGTGAAATCATCTCCATGAAGCCTTTTTATTCAGCCGGACTCGATTCCTCGTGGCTCATCGCGGGCGCGACGCTGATGTGCTTTTCTTATCTCGGTTTTGACGCGGTTGCGATGCTTTCGGAAGAAACCGCAAGTCCGAAAAAGACGATCCCAAAAGCCATTTTCCTTACGGCGTTGTTCGGCGGCATTTTATTTACGCTTGCCTCCTACTTTATCCAACTGGTTTTCCCGACTGTTGCCAGTTTTAAAGATCCGGAATCTTCCTCGCCGGAAATTGCCATGAAAATCGGCGGCACGATTGTACAGATGATTTTCCTGGCCGGTGGAATTGCCGGAACCGTTTCTTCAGGAGTATCCTCGCATGCGAGTGTCGCCCGGCTGCTTTATGCGATGGGGAGGGATAACATTCTGCCGAAAAACGTATTCGGTTATGTGCACCCGAAATTCCGGACGCCGTGGATCAATATTTTATTGGTCGGTTTTATTTCGCTGACCGCGATGTTCTTCAGCCTTGGAATGGCAACATCCTTTATCAATTTTGGTGCTCTGATCGCTTTTACGTTTGTTCATTTGTCCGTCATTGTGCACTATGTTTTCCGGCATAAAATGCACCGGAGCGCAAAAGGGTTTTTCTCATATGTGATCATGCCGCTGATCGGCGCCGCTTTTATCGGTGTGCTGTGGCTGAACCTGGAGCGCAACTCATTTTTGCTCGGCATCACATGGGCTGTGATCGGTTTTGCTTATCTCGTCTATATTACGAAAGGATTTAAAGTGAACCCGGCAGTGATCGATTTTTCCGCGCAGGAGGAGGTGCAGACACAGACGCTGTAAAAATGCAAAAGGCTTGTTTGCAGTTGATTCACAACACAAGATATGGATGATTAAAAAGCGGTGAAGTTCGCCGCTTTTCGTTTTGAAAATGGCTTTTTCAGTGGCAGGTTTTCTGGCGTGCTTATTATTTTTATTGGCAGAAAATTTTACAGAAAACTTGAGTTATACAGAATATTCAACAATCATAATATATAAATCAGTCTTTACTGGTTCTGCCAATACAAGAATGTGAGGTGACGGCAATGGAAGATATGTACAGCATTCTCGATGCAATCCGTCCAGGCATGACAGGGGGTGTGCTGGCGACTGTCATTCGTGTCGACGGCTCGGCTTATAAAAAGGAAGGGGCTGCCATGTTCTTCAAACCTGATGGCACCCGAATCGGTCTTTTGAGCGCAGGCTGCCTGGAAGAAGATTTGGCGGCAAGAATCGAAAACGGGTTTGGCCGGAAACCGGAAACGATCGTCTATGACATGCGCAGAGATGATGATCTGTCGTGGGGGACGGGTTCCGGATGCAACGGCGCTGTCCATGTATATGTGGAGCCGGTTGGCCGCCGCTATGCCGCGCATCTTCTCCGGCTCAAAACATTTTTGCAAAGTGGGACGGCTGTAACCGGGATCAAATTTCCGGATTCCGGTGCGTACCTGTTTGTCACAGAAGACGGGCACCGGTTCGGCAGTTATCAAGGCGAAATGGGATTTGTGCATTACCTGCCGGTAAAAAATGGAACGTTTTTCCTGCCTGTGATGCAAGAGGAAGTATATATTCATCATTATCGACCGAAACCGCGGTTCATTTTGTTCGGGGCCGGCAAGGATGCGGCTCCGCTCGCTGCCCTGGCTGCGAAGACCGGCTTTTCAGTCATTGTGTCAGATTGGCGGCCGGGTTTGTGCAGCCGGCAAAACTTTCCGGATGCAGAAGAATTGGTCGTCGGTTTTCCTTCTGAAGTTTTCGCAGAAAGCAGAATAACCATTGCGCCGAACGATTTCGTGATGATCATGACCCACCATTTTTCAAGGGACCAAGAAATTTTAACGCATGTGATGCAAACCAATCCGCGCTATCTTGGGGTGCTCGGATCTATGAAACGTACGAAGCGCCTGCTTGGAATGGAGAAACTCCCGCCTGGCATCCGGACGCCGGCAGGGCTCGCGATCGCAGCGGAGGGACCGGAAGAAATTGCCGTCAGCATCATTGCCGAATGCATCAAGCTAAAAAACGAGCCGGTAAGCGAGGAAGTGCTTTTATGAAAATCATCGGGATCTATCTTGCAGCCGGCAAAAGCAGTCGGATGGGGGAAAACAAGCTCTGTCTTCCGCTTAAAGGAAAACCGGCCGGCAGTCTGGCACTGCAGACAGCCGTCTCCTCAAAGCTTGACGATACGCTTGTCATTGTGAAGGAAGCCGGAAAAAATACATGGTTCAGCCCGGAATTGCTGGGCAATCAGAAAAAATGGTCACTTGTTTATTGCTCCGATGCCGAAAAAGGGATGTCCCATTCGCTGAAATGCGGGGTGCAAAGGGCAGCGGAAATGGATGCGGAAGCGGTCGTCGTGATGCTTGCGGACCAGCCGTTTATCCGGACCGGCATGATCAACCATTTGATTGCCCGATTCCAAAAACGGTCTGCTGCAGAGGGGCAGATAGAATATATCGCTCCATGCTACAAAGGGAAGATCCTCCCGCCGTTGTTGCTCTCCAAATCTATTTTTCCAACTTTAATGAAGCTTAAAGGGGACCAGGGTGCGCGTGCCATTTTAAGGGGCGGTTCTCTGCACGGGATTTGTATCCATTACGATAACGGGCTGCCTTTTTATGATATGGATACGAAGGAAGATTATGAAAAAGCAAGGGGGTATGCCGATGGCCGGGCAGGATAAAATGGCTGCCGTGCCGCAAGCCGTATACAGGCCGGCATCCGTTGAAGAAGCATGGGCATTGAAACAGAAATTTGGCGGGGCTGCCGCGTTGATTGCTGGCGGGACGCTTTTGCAAATGAAGCGGGAGCAGGGGGCCGTATTCCCGCCCTGCCTCATCAGCCTGGAACACATTAAAGAATTGTACGATATCCATGTATCCGCACAAAACCTTGCGATCGGATCTTGCGTTAGGCTGTCCGATTTACGGAAAAATTCCTTAATAGAAAAAGATTGGCACATCCTTCATGAAGCAGTCCGGCGAGTTGCGGCACCGGCTGTCCGGAACCGGGCAACAATCGGCGGCAATGTCTGTTACATGTCAGGAGACACAATCCCGGCATTGCTCTCGCTCGGCGCGAAAGCTGTTTGGTTTGACGGGGATTACAAAACAGATGATTTACAAGTTTTTTTGCAGCAGGCGCCATTGCACCCGTCCTGTATTTTAACGGCCATCCTGCTGCCGGAACCGCCTGCTGTGGAAAAAAAGATTTGTTTTTATCAAAAAATCGGGCGGAGAGCGGCCTTTACCCCGTCTTTAACGGTTGTTTCCTTCTTTGCAGGGCTGACAAATGAAAACCGGGTGGAGCAAATTCGGATCGCTGCTGGCGGGGGTTCGAGTTTTCCAAAGCGGCTGACAGCATGCGAGCAGTTTTTAAAAGGAAAGGTTTTGGCAGAGGAAGTCATGGCCGTAGCGCATGAAAAAATCATGGAAGAATATGATCCGCTGCCGGATGCTTTTGCCACGGTGGATTACCGGAAAAAGGCGGCTTCCAATTTGATTGTTTCAACGTTTATCAGTTTTTTAAACGGAAAGGATGGTGCCGATGAAGCTGAAGCATGAAAAGCGGGGAATCGGGCCGGATGGCATTGCGAAAGTAACAGGTAGCCTTGCTTATTTAACGGATCTGTCATTTCCGGACATGCTGTACGGAAAAATATTGAGAAGTTTTTATCCGCATGCAAAAATTCTTTCAATTGATACGTCCCGCGCCGAAAAGTTGCCGGGGGTTGCGGCTGTCATTACTTATAAAGATGTGACGGGCTTGAACGGCTTCGGGATCGTCATGCCCGACCAGCCCGTTTTATGTGAAGACCGGGTCCGCTATGTCGGAGATGCGGTCGCGGCCGTTGCGGCAGAATCGGTTGAAATTGCAGAAAAAGCATTGGAGCGGATTGAAGTCGTTTATGAACCTCTCCCGGTAATCGACAGCCCGGCAAAAGCACTTGAGCCCGGTGCGCCGAAGCTGCATACGAAAGGGAACATCCTCCATCGTGCGGAAAATAAGCGGGGAGAAGTGAAGGAGGCTTTTGCGCGGTGTGCGGCTGTTGTTGAAGAAACGTACCATGTCCCGCGCCAGATGCATACGTATATGGAAACGGAAGGCGGGGTGGCCGTCCCGGAAGAAAACGGCGGAATTACGGTTTATTGCGGTTCCCAGCACGGCTACCGGGACCGCTTCCAACTGTCGCGGATCCTCGGGATGGATGAAGAAAAAATCCGCGTTGTGTCTAGTCCTATAGGCGGTTCTTTCGGCGGAAAAGATGAATTGCATATCCAGCCGTACGTGGCATTGTTGGCACTCGCTACGGGAAGGCCGGTAAAAATCCATCAAACAAGGAAAGAATCGGTCATTTCCAGTATTAAGCGACACCCTATGGAAATCAAAGTCAAAACCGGGGCGGATGAATACGGGAAGCTGCTTGCTTTCCAGGCGGTGATCATCGCAGATACCGGCGCATATGCTACGCTCGGGCCGGCTGTGCTCGATTTTGCCGTTGAACATGCCATCGGGCCGTATATCATCCCGAATGTAGATGTAACCGGAATGGCGGTATTTACGAATAACGGAGTATCCGGCGAGTTCCGCGGGTTCGGCGGCAACCAGGTCACATTTGCGCTGGAGGGGCAGATCGACCGCCTGGCCGATCAATTGCAGCTGGACCCGATTGAGTTCAGAAGGCGGAACCTCCGCCAAAAAAACGCCCCCGGCCCGTTAGGCCACCGGATCGCCGAAACAACCGGCGCTTCCGATGTGCTGGAAGCCATCGCGCAAAAAGTGGAGCTGAAAAAGATGGCCGTCCATTTTTACAATGAACGGCATAAGTGGAAAAAACGCGGGTTCGGCATGGCCATTACAATGCATGGCGGAGGGCTCGGATACGGGCGTTTGGACCCGGCCGGCGGGCGCCTTCGCCTTTCAAAAGAAGGAAAAATTGAAATTGCATTCGGTTTTGAAGAAGCCGGCCAGGGGATTTTAAGTGTCATCGAGAAAATCACTTGCAATTCGCTTGGCTGTTCAAAAAACGATTTATCGATTGTCATCGGGGACACCTCTTGTGCCCCATCATCCGGATCCACCACTGCCTCAAGGGGAACGAGCATGGTATGGCACGCCTTGCAGCGGATGAAGGGGGATTTTTGCAATAAATTGCTGGAAAAAGCGTCGGCAGCTGCCGGCATTCCTGCCTCCCAATTGCGGCTGGGAGAAGGCGGCGTTTTTTCCTCCGGCGGCATGGTACTTTCGTATGGCGAGCTGGCAGATCAAATCTCTGATATTGAATCGGTTGCCGTCACCGTGAAATTTGATTTTCCAACAACGCCGGATCAAGTGAACGCAGGGCATTTTTTGTATGCATTTTCCGGTGTTCTGGCCGAAGTGGAAGTGGACCTCTTGACAGGCATGGTAAAAGTGGTTGGCTTGGATCAGGCGATTGCGGCAGGCCCGGTCGTGGACGAAATCGGTTATACCGGCCAAATTGAAGGGGGCGGTGTAATGGCGCTCGGCTATACGCTGATGGAAGATGCCGCCATGAAAGAAGGCAGGTATTTGGCAGAAAACCTGGACCAATATTTTATCCCGACCATTGCGGACGTGCCTTTCCATATGGATGTGGAACCGATTGAAAAATTAGTGGATGGCGATCCTTACGGCCCGAGGGGAGTGGGGGAAATCGGTTCGGTTGCCGTTGCGCCGGCTGTCGCAAAAGCGATCCACCATGCAACCGGGTTTTGGGCAAACCGCCTGCCGGTTTCGCCGGAAGACATTTTGAAATTTGCCATGAAAGAAGGGGACGGGGCATGGAAAATGGAAAAACAGCCGCTAAAATCCAAGCTACGTTTGAACTGAACGGCCGGCAGCTTTCCCTTGAAGTTGATCCGGTTTTAAGACTTGTCGATCTGTTGCGCGACCAGCTGCATATGACAGGAACAAAAATTTCGTGCGGCATTGGTCGCTGCGGGGCTTGTTCGGTGCTCCTGGACGGGAAAGTAGTAAATGCCTGCCTGGTATTGGCTTATCAAATCGATGGGTCTCACATCACGACCATTGAAGGAATCCAAAAAGGCGGGGAGTTGGATCTGATTCAGCAATGTTTCCTGGAAGAAGGAGGCTTCCAGTGCGGCTACTGTACGCCCGGCATGATCATGGCGGCAAAAGCGCTCACCGATGAAAATCTATTCCCGGGTGACGAAGAAATCATAGAAGCACTGTCCGGAAACCTCTGCCGCTGCACCGGATACGGCGGGATACTCCGAGCCCTCTATCGGTTTAAAGCGGAAAAAGCGAAAGAAAGTTGACGGGGCAGCTCCGTTTCATTCCGGGCTGCCGTGTCTTTTGCCATCCGCTACCGCAGCCACCACAGTTCCGGCGGGTTTAATTCATATTCGCCGTTTTCCCTGTACATGTACTGGCACATGATCAGCTCCCGCCTTAATGTCGCGTAATCTTCATGAAATTCCTTTAAAATTTCATTGACTTTTTTCTCCGGATATATTTTTCCAAACTCGAATTTTTGGGCAATATGGGCAAGCACAACCAGCTTCTTCTTGCGCTGGGCCGGGAACGTTTTTAATTTTCCGCCGGCCGTAAAGAAATTTTTCAAAATGCTTGCGCGTTCTTCTTCGGATACGGACATTTCCATATTCGTGCTCCTTTCCCCCAATGATAAAATCGCCATCGCGCTGCTTTCCAAAATTTTGGTGTTGAGCGAGAAATAAATGGTGTTTTTATCGCGCCGCTCCTTGATCAGTCCGACATCCCGGAGTTTTGTGATATGGTGGGTGATGGTCGGCGGCTTCAGCCCGAGCTTTCCGGCAATTGCCTGGCCGTGCAGCTCACCCTTTTGCAGCAGGGCAATGATCCGGACGCGCGTTAAATCACCGAGTGCTTTATGAAATTCCACAATTTTATTGAGCTGCATGATGAGGACCTTTCTTTTTTAATTTATATCTAATTAGATAATAATCAAATTCCAATTTTAAATCAACCGTAAAAAAACCCGCCTTTCAAAAAGCGGGCTTTTACATGGCGTGTTTATGCGTTTCAGCCGTTTTGGCAAACATTGTGATGATCTTCCGGATTTTAACAACTTCCTCTTCTTTTAACCAGATAAAATAGCGGGGCGGCGGCAGGAGAATGGTAATATAGGAACCGGGCAGGGGGGTGAAAGAAATTTCTGCCTGTCCTCCGGCATATTAAAAAATACTTCGTGCACCCGAACAGTGAAGAAAATCAGGTACACGAAATTCATGAGGCAGTTGTCCATGATCTGGATCATACGGAATCAATTCATTTTATCAAGAAAATTTTCCCGGAAATGAAGGAAACGAAAAGCGGATTGGCTGCCCGTTTAGAAAATACCGTACTGGAGATCCGTTTTGATCGAAACATTTGCTGTAACTTCCAACCGGGCGCTTCCTTGGATAAAAAAGTGCAAATCGAAAATCTTTCGCTGGGAATATGAATGAACAAAATGATAAAAAAAGAAAACGCGGAGCAAACAAGGCTCGGCGTTTTTTCTTGCCTTTAACATGGGAAGCAACATCAGCGGAAAAGCAATTCTTATCGGCGAAAATTTTTCAAAAATCAGCGGCACGCCGGAAAAAATCGGTGGAAAATAACTCAAAATCAGCGGAACGGGTCACAACTGCGGCGGCTACATCCAAAGACTTATTTTTAGAAAATTCCCGCAGCAAACACGAATTTCGTAGTAAAATAAAAAAGAACAAGCTATCTTTCGAATGAAAGGGGAAAGAAACATGCAGAAAAAGCTGATTCCGTTTCAAGTGCTGGAAGTCTATGAGCAGGTGGAAGAAACGGTTCCGGAAGGCGTGCAACTGATTCATGCGCCCGATGTGTGGGAAAATGCTGGCTACGGGAAAGGCATTGTCATTGCGGTCATTGATACAGGTGTCGATAAAACGCATCCAGATTTAAAAGACCGGATTATAGGCGGGAAAGATTTTACGAATACAGGAGATTACCAGGATGATAACGGGCATGGGACACATGTGTGCGGAACGATTTTAGCTTCCAAAAATGCATACGGGGTCGTCGGGGTCGCACCTGGGGCAAAGGTGCTTGCTTTAAAGGCTTTAAATAAGGACGGGCAGGGGGAGTCGCAATGGATTAATGCGGCGCTCGATTATGCCATCAACTGGAAAGGGCCGAACGGTGAAAAAGTTTCCGCCATTTCCATGTCGCTCGGAGGTCCTGCCGATGAAAGAGAGCATGCCCTGATTCAAAAGGCTGTTCAAAATAATATATTGGTTGTTTGTGCAGCAGGCAACAGCGGGGACGGCCGCGACGATACCGATGAGATGGATTATCCCGGCGCTTATCCTGAAGTCGTAGAAGTCGGCGCGGTTGACCTGCAAAAGAATCTGGCCGATTTTTCCAATACGAATGCGGAAATTGACCTGGTCGCTCCCGGTGTTGGGATCCTTTCTACTTACCCCGGCGGCAAATACGCTAGACTCAGCGGCACGTCAATGGCGACGCCGCATGTGAGCGGGGCGGCTGCATTGGTGAAACAGATGGAAGAAAAAGCATTCGGCCGGGCGCTTACGGAAGCGGAGCTCTATGCGCAACTGTGCATTCATACAGAAAACCTGGGGTTGAACAAAAAAGCGCAGGGGAACGGGATGATCAATTTGTCGCGTCCGGAGCAAAATGCAAGAGGCAATGAAATTAAAATCACGGTAGAATCCGAAAGCCTTGGCCTCAAACCGCAGACGGTAACAGTGACATATTAACCGGCATGGGATTGAATCGAATTGGGCGCACAAAAAACCGGCTGCCTTATTGCAAGCTGCCGGTTTGTTCTTTTTTCGCTAATGATCAGTCCCCGCCGTAACCGGTGATTCGCGGTCAGGCATATGATGGAAAACTGTCCCCTTCTAGGAAATTTTACCGTTTCCAAGAAAAATTTTTTCGCCAATTTTAAACAAGTGCCAAAATGACTTTACAACGGTTAAAAAATGCACTATTCTAAATGAAAAATAAAGTTTGTATACTTTGTGAAATGGTTTTGCAGTAGAAATGGGGAAAACCGTATGATGACAAAGCGCCAAAAAGAGATTATAAAACTGTTGTCAATGGCCGGAGAACCGGTTACAGCCGATTGGATTGCAAAAGAAATCGGCGTCAGCGACCGTACTGTCCGCAGCGAAATGAAAGCGTTGCAATCAGAATGTGAAGCGGCAGGGGCAGTCCTTGAGTCGATGCGGGGAATTGGATACCGACTGAAAATCACCGATCAGGCAGCCTTTCAGACGGCGATGGGACAAACCGGAAATGACCCGCAAGAGAAAATACAAACGGATTTTTCCGACCAGTCGAACCGGGTGGCTTATATGCTCAGGCGCTTTTTGCTGGAAAAAGGCGCGATCAAGTTGGAAACTTTCGAGGACGAAATGTATGTGTCAAAATCAACGATTCAACATGATTTAAAAATGCTGCGCGGCATTTTGAAAAAATATGGGCTTGATTTGGTTAACCGCCCCCATTACGGGACGCAGATTGTCGGTGACGAATACAAAAAGAGGCTGTGCTTATCCAACCAGATTATGCGCAATCCGGATTTAAGCATGGACCGGGATGCCATCCAACTGCTCGATGAAGACTTGTATTCGAAAATCAAAGAAATCATCATCCAAAAAGTCAATGAATATAAAATCGAGATATCCGACATTTCGCTTGAAAACCTGGCCACCCATGTGACGATTGCCTGCAAGCGGATTGAAAAAGGGTTTTATATTGAAAAACTTGAGCATGAAATCCATAAAGAATATCCGTTTGAAAAATTTGTTGCCGGCGAAATTGTCCGCGAGGTGGAAAAACTGACGGGACTGCATTTTCCGGAACCTGAGATCGACTATATCATTGTCCACCTTGTTGGTACGAAGCTTTTAAATAAAAGAGAACTCGTGGAATACGGGGAATTTGATGAGGCCGGGCACATCGTCCGCCGCATGCTGGAGAGGCTGAAAGAGGAAATGGGCTGGGATTTCAGTGGTGACCATGAACTGATCCAGGCGCTGACGCTTCACATCCGGCCGGTGATGAATCGGCTCCGTTATCATATGAACATCCGCAATCCGCTTCTGCAACAGATCAAAATGAAATATCCAGTTGCATTTGAAGGCGCCGTCATTGCAAGCAAATGCATTGAAGATTATTTGCAGATGGAAGTCGGCGAGCATGAAATCGCCTATATCGCATTGCATATCGGTGTGGCGCTCGAGCGGATGAAAACAAAGGCCGGTAAAGCAAAAAAAGTACTCGTTGTCTGCGCATCCGGCGTCGGGAGTGCGAAACTGCTTTATTACCGGCTGCAGCGTTTATTTGAACATGAGATGGAAATTGTCGACACGATCCATTTTTATAAATTGAAAGACTATGACTTGTCTTTTATCGACCTTGTCATCAGCACGATTCCGATTCAAGAGGATCTCGGCGTACCGGTCCAGGTTGTCAATACGTTTTTGGAAGACGGTGACATTGAAAATATCAAACGGCAGCTCCATCCGGAAAAAACGGCATCAAAAGTTTATCTCGATCCTTCGCGGGTGTTCATCCATAAAGATTTTGAAGACAGGGAAAGTGCCATCCGGTTTTTATGCGGGGAGCTGAAAAAGCAGGAGCTTGTGCCGGAAAATTACGTAGATCTTGTGCTGGAAAGGGAAGCGGCGGCGCCGACAAGTTTCGGAAATTTGGTGGCCGTCCCCCATCCGATCAAACCGGTCACGGATGAAACATTTTGGACGGTTTGCACACTGAAACGCCCGATCGCCTGGTACGGCCGGCAAATGGTCCAGTTTGTCTGCCTTTTGAATATCCAAAAGAATCCAAAAGGTGGCCTCGACCAGATGTATCAGCATTTGATTTCCGTCATTGAAAACAAAAATACCGTCCAAAAAATCATCCAAAGCGATTCCGTTGAAGAAGTCATCGGCCTTTTAACCAAAACGTGAAAACCGCCGCAGAAAAGGACGGTTTTCACAAAAAAAGTAAGCGTTTCCGTTAGTTAACGGAAATGATCCAAATGTAAAATACCCCCGACCTGTAATAAAATAAAAGTAAGCAAGGAAAGTTCATTTATTTGTAAGCATTTGAAGAAGCGGGAACAAAATTTTTCATATAGGGAAGTGGAAAATATGAAAACTGAAGATATCGAAATGACTGCATTCCAAATCATCAGCAATGTGGGGACAGCCAAAAGCCTGGCCATGGAAGCACTGTACGCGGCAAGGGACGGGAACTTCGAACTGGCGGAAGAGAAAATGAAAGAATCGCGGAAATTTTTTGTGGAGGGCCATAAAGTCCATGCGTCACTGATCCAGCAGGAAGCATCAGGGAACAAAGTCGGGTTTTCGATGATTTTTATGCATGCGGAAGACCAGTTGATGAGCGCCGAAACCATTTCCGAACTGGTAAAGGAAATGATTGAAATGTATAAAAAGTTTGGAATTGCAGTAGAAAAATAGAAAAGGCCAACTGCTTTCTTTTTTAGGAGAAAGCAGTTTTTTTGCGGCTGTGGGTTCCCTGCGGAAACGCTGTTTTCTTTTCTGCCTTCGCTAATAAAAGCATTTTTTCTCTGATTTTAATTTCCATAGAGAGGAATCTTGGATGCACGGCCTCGAAATAGGGCAGGTTCACCTTAAACATTGAAAGAGGTCCTCTATTTTTTCTTCCGTTTTCGCCGCAACGCTGATTTCTTGATACCTTTCACCGATGATTAGCAGGGAACCGCTAATTAAAGCTTCATTTCCGCTGATTTTGATAAAAGCCGGGATCCGCTAACCTCCTCTTTCTTCCTCCCGACGCTGATTTCTGTTTACATAGAGAAGTGACCAAATTTCGTGTAAGCGTTTCCGTTGCCTAACGGAAAATGCTTCTCTCCTCTTCGAAAACGCTTTTAACTACAATAAAGATGTAAGGAAAAGATATTCAATATTTGGAGGAGATAGATATGAAAACGATCATGTTGGTATGTGCGGCCGGTATGAGCACAAGCCTGCTGGTGACAAAAATGAAAAAAGCGGCCGAAGCAAAAGGGGTTGAAGCCGATATCTTTGCGGTATCCGCATCCGATGTCGATGCCACGCTGGAAAAGAAAGACATTGATGTCCTGCTGCTTGGCCCGCAAGTCAAATTTATGAAAAAGCAATTTGAACCAAAACTCGCAGAAAAAGGGATTCCTATTGATTCGATCAACATGCAGTACTACGGCATGATGAACGGGGAAAAAGTTTTGGAACAGGCTTTCTCATTAATTGACAACAATAAATAATCTTAGATATAAGTCATTTCTTTTTGGTTGGTTGTACTAAATAAATAATTTTCAGAGGTGAATAAATAATGGTACAAGGGTTGCGCATGCCAGAGGATTTTTTGTGGGGAGCTGCCGTGGCCGCTCACCAATTAGAAGGTGCCTGGGACGTCGGCGGTAAAGGGATATCGATTGCGGACGTAATGCTGGCAGGTGCAAATGGCAAGCGGCGTGTGGTTACAGATACCGTATTGCCGGATGGCAATTATCCGAGTCATAGAGGGATTGATTTCTATCATTCCTATCCGCGTGATTTTAAACTTTTTAAAGAACTGGGTTTAAAGGCTTTTCGGACTTCGATTGCATGGACTCGTATTTTTCCAAACGGGGATGAGGCGGAACCTAATGAAGAAGGTTTGCTTTTCTATGACAAAATGATTGATGAAATGTTGGCAAATGGAATCGAACCGGTTCTAACGTTAAGCCATTTCGAAATGCCATATCATTTGGTAACCGAGTACGGAGGATGGCGTAACCGGAAGCTGATTGACTTTTTTGTTAGATTTGCAGAAACGGTCATTCGAAGATATGGTGACCGGGTTAAATATTGGATGACCTTTAATGAGATTAATAACCAAACTTCATGGATGGATACCCATCCGATGCTTCAAAACTCAGGCTTAAAAGATTATGACCGGGACAAAGCGCAAGAGTTAATGTATTTGGCTTCACACCATGAATTAGTCGCATCGGCTTTGGTTGCGAAAATCGCTCATGAAATCAATCCGGATCTGATGATTGGTGCGATGATTGCCATGAATCCGGTTTATCCTGCATCATCCAATCCAGAGGATATTTTAATGGCCCAAAGAGCGATGCAAACGCGGTATTACTGGGGTGATGTACATGCTCTGGGCGAATATCCAAATTGGTTATTAAACTTTTGGGATCATAAGGGTTTTAAGATAGATATCACTGAAGAAGACAAAAAATTATTAAGAGAAAACACGGTTGACTATGTTGCTTTCTCCTATTATATGTCATGGACGGTTAAAAGTACTGGTGACGAATGGTTAGAGTATGATGAATCGCAAAACCATGGTGACAATCCGTTCCTGAAGAAGACGGATTGGGGATGGCAAATTGATCCTGTTGGCGTTCGCTGGGCCATGAATTGGATGTGGGATCGCTGGCACAAACCGCTGTTTATTGTAGAAAATGGCATGGGTGCGTACGATGTTTTAGAAGATGATCACACCATTCACGATGAGTATCGGATTGCTTATTTACGAGACCATATTCTTTCGATGGAACGCGGTGTCGTGTTAGACGGAATACCGTTGATTGGATATTTACCATGGTCGGGAATTGATATTGTATCTGCTTCTACTGGCGAAATGGCCAAGAGATATGGCTTTATCTATGTTGATTTAGATGATATGGGGAAGGGCAGCGGCAAGAGATATAAAAAAGATAGTTTTGAATGGTATCAGCAAGTGATTTCATCGAATGGTGAATCTTTGTAAGTTATATATGAAAGATTGGTGATGAATGATGAATACGTGGTTTAATGATAAATTGTTACCTGCGGTAATGAAATTTGTTAATACACGTCCGTTGCAAGCAATTAAAGATGGTATGCTTTATCCTATTCCTTTTATTGTAATCGGTGCCATTTTCTTAATCCTGGGGAACTTCCCTTGGGCGCCTGTTGCGAATTTCATGACCCATACCGGTTTAGCCGCTGTTTGTAACCAGGCTTACAATGGATCAATGGCAATCATGGCGGTATTTGCCGTTTTCGGAATCGCCTATTCCTGGGTTCGCAATGAAGGATATGAAGGTGTTCCGGCTGGCCTGTTAGCGATTGTTGTGGATATTATTTTGCAGCCTGATACAATTAAAACCGTTACAAGTGTTGTTGACTCTACGAAAACATCAACAAGCTGGATGGTATCGAATGTAATTGATAAACAATGGTTAGGCGGCAAAGGGATGATCGTGGCCATTATCGTGGGCTTGCTCGTTGGCTGGGCCTACTCATGGTTCATGAAAAAAGGGATCACTATCAAATTGCCCGAACAGGTTCCTAGTAATGTAGCGGCTTCGTTCACAGCCCTTGTTCCTGGCGCAGTGATTGTAACCGCTGCAGCAATTGTTTATGCAATCTTCAATCTTGGCTTTGGAACTACTTTTGTTGAATGGATTTACAAGGTGATTCAGACACCATTGCAGCATGCCACAGATGGCCCAGTTGGCGTGATCATTGTTTCCTTTATACCAGTATTCTTATGGTTTTTCGGTATTCACGGAGCGACCATCGTGGGCGGGATTATGACGGCGTTGTTGCTGGCCAATAGTGCAGATAATAATGCTTTATATCGTGCAGGAGAACTGAGTTTAGACCACGGAGCACATATTGTAACACAATCCTTTATGGACCAATATATCACAGTGACCGGCTCCGGCATCACAATTGGATTGGTTATCTTTATGTTAGTGCGGGCAAAATCGGTACAGATGAAAACAATCGGGAAATTGGAAATTGTACCGGCCCTGTTTAATATTAACGAACCTGTTTTATTCGGTTTGCCGATTGTGTTAAATCCGCTGTTGGCGATTCCGTTTATCTTAACACCTGTATTGTCCGGATTTTTAACCTACTTTGCGATACTGTTTAAAATTATTCCACCGTTTAATGGCGTGTATGTCCCATGGACGACTCCGCCGATTATCTCGGGCTTGATGGTTGGCGGTTGGCAGGGCGCTTTATGGCAGTTATTAATGTTAGCGATGACTGTTGTGGTTTATTGGCCATTTGCAAAGAAATACGACCAAATTTTGAGTGCCCAAGAGCAAGCGTCTTCCACGGATAATGCATCTGCATAAAAGAATTGGGAAGGTTATATAGTCTGAAGCGTCGCCATAGTTAAGATTAACAGTGTAAACGGGCACATTATTTCGGCATAAAACACTGATTTTTTATCAAATTTGAACGGATATTTTCACAAACTTTTTTGTATATTCTCAGCCGTTTATGAATCTTTATGCCAAATATGGCTTGACATGGAGCCTCTGTGGGCATGACTCTCAAGCCAGGAAACCAGCAGTATCAATGCTGGCTTCGCCCAACAAGGCTATCATGCCCACCTCTCCATGTAAAGCCGTGCTCCTAAGTTTATACGAAATTGGATACTGATTTATTTTGAAAATCACAATCTGGAATAAAGTGAAAGTTTACATTAACAGTTAAAAGAGCACATACACTATTCTTGATACTCAGGCGTTATGCTTTGCAAGGTTTGTGACACAAGAGGGTCATAGGATAGCGAGTTTGCAGCTCGAGATCCTGGGCCTCATGTTATCTCAGAAGAATATACACTAGAATCTAGTACGCTGAGCATAAAAGATGAACGTGGCGTTTATGAAAGGCATAAACCGGACGATAATTATGGAAGCATGATTGAAAAATTGTGTACTTATTTCACAAAGTGTTACGATCTCCGGAACATAAAATGATGTAAAATGAAAACGTGTACAATATTTAGATGGAGGTGTTTGTCATGAGAGCAGCAGTTTGGCACGGAAGAAAAGATGTCAGAGTAGAAAAAAGGGATGTAAAGCCGGTTGGGCCAGATGAAGTAAAAGTTCGTGTGGCATGGGCAGGCATTTGCGGCAGCGACTTGCATGAATACCTGGAGAGGCCGATCACCATTCCGGGGGAAAACCGGATCCGCTGACCGGCATGCAGGCCCCGATCACTTTGGGCCATGAATTTTCAGGTATTGTCGAAGAAACCGGGAAGAAAGTGACACGTTTTAAAAAAGGTGACCGCGTTGTCATCAATCCGTTGATTACATACGGAAACAAACCGCCGGAATACGATATTTATGACGGTTTTCAGTTTGTCGGGCTTGGAAGTGACGGGGCTTTTGCCGATTATACGGTTGTAAAAGAAAAGAATGTGTATGCCCTGCTGGACATTCTTTCACTTGAGGAAGGGGCGCTGGTGGAGCCAACCGCTGTCGCTGTCCAGGCATTGAAGGAAGGCGATCTCCGTTTTGGACAGACAGCCGTCATTTTCGGGGCAAGTCCGATTGGATTGTTAAACGGCGCTTGCAGCCAAAGCGGCAGGTGCAAGCAGAATTGTTGTGCTGGATGTATCAGAAACACGGCTTGAAAAAGCAAAATTGTTCGGCGCAACGGATGTGATCAATTTGAAAGAACAGGATGCCGTGCAGGCAGTCCGCGCACTTTTGCCGAATGGGGCGAATGTAACTTTTGAAGTAGCCGGCGTACCGGAAACGTTCACCCAGTCGCTTAAAGTGACCAAACCGCGCGGAACGGTCGTCGTTGTTTCGATTTTTGCAGGCCCGATCCCATTTAATCCGTTTGATCTGACAGTCGCCGGAGTTAAGATTGTATCTTCCGCTGCTTATGAGCCGGACGTTTACCAGACAACGATTGACCTTATGGCGTCAGGCCGGCTCAACGTCCGCGAAGCCATCACTGGAAAAATCGAGCTGGAAAACCTTGTTGAAGAAGGCTTTCATGCATTGCTCAATGACAAATCACATGCTAAAATTCTCGTAAAATTAAGTGGGGAACAATAAATCAACTATTCTGTAAAGTTGCCTCACGTTCCGGTGATCGAGGTAGCTTTTTTTTTTATAGTTTTTTAATGTACCCACGCAGTATGCAAGAAAAAAGGCAGGTAAAAGGGATATGAGAGCGGATCCCATTGCTATTAGAAAGAAAAAGGGTGAACGAAACTTCGTGATGAGCCGCCTCACAGCCGTTAGGAAGAAAAAGAGAGGACCAAACGGTAGCGAGAACCCGCATCACTACTGTTAGATAAGAAAATTGTAGGCTAAACAGTAGTGATAACCCCTTATGTTCGTTTCAATGTAATCGAGTAGGAGTGGGCGACTGGCCCCCGTCCTCTCACTCCACCGTACGTACGGTTCCGTATACGGCGGTTCAATCAAATAAATGACACTTGTCACAATACTTTTCATACAGGCTTTTCTGCACTTGGCGATTCAGCAGGAGCTGCCAAGGGTTTTGTGTAAAATTGGGCTGTTAGAGATTCTCCAATTTGCCTTCCTTAAATTTTCCCACTCATATGCTTTATGTTGGGGCACTCCTAATTGGATCAGCTTCTTGATCTTCGTTTTCGGTTTCTACCATTGTTTCCACAAAATCATTCGGAGCCCTCTTCTAATCCACGCATCTAACTTTTAGAAAATACTTGGGGTGTCGGCAAGTGAGAAATATCCGCACCAACCCGTTAAGTAGGGCTTGCTGAATAAGCAAAAATTCGAGATTTGACAAGGGTTTTAGCCACTTTTGTCGAATATAAAGTGTAAGGATTTTATGGAAAATACGTGAAAAACCTTGCACTTGGAGGCCATTTCAATGTACAAAAAAACGGAACATCAGTTAACTTTCGTAGAAGATTTTTTTCTACCATTCGA